>USJB01000001.1 GCA_900554905.1 uncultured Collinsella sp.
GCAACTTTGGAAAGGCACCATTAGCCATTGGGGACGCGCCGAGCACTGGGGTATCATGGCTTGGTTGATATATCTGCATTTACGCGCCTTGTAGGAAGGGGCTGCGCCCATGGCTTTTGAGCCCGCTCAACATAGCTTTATCACGCTCGAGGGCGTCGATGGCGCCGGCAAGTCCACGCAGGCGCGCCTGCTTGCCCGCGCGCTCGAACTCGCTGGCTACCAGGTTGTGAGCCTGCGCGAGCCGGGCGGTACCGCCATCAGCGAAAAGATCCGTGCTCTGCTGCTCGACCCCGCCAATACAGCGATGGGCGACACCTGCGAGTTGTTGCTCTACGAGGCCGCGCGCGCCCAGCTGGTGCACGAGGTCATAGCTCCCGCCCTCGCGGCCGGCAAGGTGGTCGTGTGCGATCGCTTCTACGATTCCACGACCTGCTACCAGGCGTTTGCCGATGGCCTCGATCGCCAGATAGTACGCGATGCCAACAACCTGGCCGTCGCGGGGACGCACCCGGCGCTCACGCTCGTCTATCACATCACGCCCGAGCAGGCGGCACTGCGCATGGCAGCCCGTGGCGCGGCAGATCGCATGGAGGCAAAAGGCATGGCCTTCCAAGAGCGCGTTTACCAGGGATTTTGCGCCATTGCTGCCGAGGAGCCAAACCGCGTAAAGCTCATCGACGCCACTGCGACCGTCGAGGAAGTCTTCGAGAAGACGGTCGAGCAGGTTCGCGCCTACGGCCTCGATATTTCCCAGGACGCCGTCACCGCCGCGCTTGCCCAGGAGGCCGAGTAACATGGCCCCCGCTCAGGCAAGCCTGCTGGCCAAGCTCGACACCCAAGAGCGCGTGCGCGACTTTTTGACCAACGCCGTCGCCAGCGGTCGCGCATCGCACGCCTACCTGTTTTTGGGCGCGCCCGGCGCGGGCAAGCTCGACGCCGCGTGGGCGCTCGCCCAAGCTTTCCTGTGCGAGCAGGACGGCTGCGGAGCATGCGACAGCTGCGTACGCGTTGCTCGGCATACGCATCCTGACGTGCACTATTACACGCCCGAGAGCGCCACAGGCTACCTCATTGCCCAGACCCGCGAGCTGCTTGATGACGTGCCGCTGGCGCCCATCCGCGCCAAGGCCAAGGTCTACATCATCGACCGTGCCGAGCAGCTGCGCGCCAACACCGCCAACGCACTGCTCAAGACACTCGAGGAGCCGCCCGAGGGCGTTATGTTCATCTTGCTGGGCACCTCGGCAGACGTGATGTTGCCCACCATCGTGAGCCGCTGTCAGTGCGTGCCGTTTCGGCTGGTGTCGCCCACCGTGGCCGCGCAGGCCGTGAGTCGCGCGACGGGCCAGGATCTCGCGCGCTGTCGCATGGCGGTCGCCGTGGCGGGAAGCCCCACACGCGGCATCGAGTTCCTTAAGAGTGCCGAGCGCCAGGATGCTCGCCGCCAGATGGTCCGCGCCATCGATTCGCTCATCGCTGCCGACGAGGCTGATGTGCTCAGCCGCGCCAAGTCGCTCATCGTCGCCGTTAAGGCACCGCTCGCCGAGGTCAAGTCCACGCAGGAAAAGGTGCTCGAGCAAAACGCCGACTACCTGTCGCGTGGAGCATTGAAGCAGCTTGAGGACCGCAACAAGCGCGAACTCAACGCGCGCGAGCGTTCGGGTATCATGGAAGCGCTGGCGAGCGCGCGGACGCTCATGCGCGACGTGCTGCTGACACTTCAGGACGAGGCGGCAGGCGTTGTGAACGAGGACGTGCGCGACACGATCGGGCGGCTTGCCGCGGCGACGAATGTTGCGGGTGCCACCCAGGCGCTCGAGGCGGTTGCCACGGCTGAGCGCAACATCGCCAGAAACGTTACTCCCCAGCTGGCCATCGAGGTCATGCTGTTCGATATCAGGAAGGCACTGAAATGCCGTTAGTCGTACCCGTTAAGTTTACCTACGCCTCGCGCGACCTGTGGTTCGACCCGCAGGATCTGGATATCCTCGAGGCCGATTATGCCATTTGCTCCACCGAGCGCGGAACCGAGATCGGCCTGGTCACGGCCGATCCCCTCGAGGTGCCGCAAGATGAGATCGGCCAGCCGCTCAAGCCCGTGCTGCGCGTGGCGAGCGACATCGACCTGCAGCTTGCCGACGACCTGGCCATCCAGGGCGACGAGGCGATGGTCGATTTCCGCCGTCTGGTCAAAGAGCTCGACCTCGAGATGAAGCCGGTCGGCGTCGAGTACCTGTTTGGCGGCGAGAAGGCCGTGTTCTACTTTGCGGCCGAGGAGCGCGTCGATTTTCGCCAGCTCGTCAAGGATCTGTCCTCGACGCTGCACATTCGCGTCGACATGCGTCAGATCGGCGTGCGCGATGAGACCCGCCTGGTGGGCGGCTATGCCCAGTGCGGACAGGAACTCTGCTGCACGCGCTTTGGCGGACAGTTTGAGCCCGTCTCGATTCGCATGGCAAAAGAGCAGGACCTGCCGCTCAACTCGTCCAAGATCAGCGGCGTGTGCGGCCGCCTGATGTGCTGCCTGCGCTATGAGTTCGAGGCGTACAAGGACTTTAAGAGCCGTGCGCCCAAAAAGAAGACGCTCATCGATACGCCGCTTGGCAAGGCGCGTATCCAGGAGTATGACACGCCGCGTGAGCAGCTGGTGCTGCGCCTGGAGAACGGTAAAGTCTTTAAGGTCAACCTGGCCGATATGACGTGCTCGGAGGGCTGCAAAAAGAAGGCCGCCGAGCAGGGCTGCAACTGCCGCCCCGACTGCGTGACGCGCGATGTGCTCGAGCGCATCGAGTCGCCCGAGATGCGCCTGGCGCTCATGGAACTCGATCGCGAGAACGGCGTTGACGTGGGCGATGGCCTGTCGAGTGCCGATCGTCTGGCCGGCACATCGATGCCCAAGCGCCGTCGTCGCGATGCCGAATCCGATGCTCGCACCGCTCAGGGCCAGGGCGAGGGCCGTGGCCGTGGAAAGGGCCGCGGCAAGGCCGAGGCACCCGAGGCCGAGGAGGCAGCTGGTGGCCGTCGCCGCCGCAAGCGCGCGGCGTCCGTCGACAATGGCGAGGCCGCGGGTAAGAACGCTTCCCGCGAGCGCGAGGCTCAGCAGCCCCAGCAGCAAAACCGCGGCGGTGGCATGAACCCCACACGTCGCCGCCGCCGTCATCTGTCGAGCGAGGAGCGCGAGGACGCCTTCCGCGCCGCAGCTGCTCGCGAGGCCGGTGCCGCTTCCAAGGGCGCCTCGGCCTCCGATGCGCCTGTCGACAAGAGCGGCAAGTCACGTGGCGAGGAGGAGCGCGCGCCGCGTCCGCGCCGTCGCCATTCCTCGGGCGCGCAGCAGAAGCCCTCAGTGCCCTCCGTGGCCGATCAGGTCTCGGATGGCGAGGTCAAGGTCACGCGCCGTCGTCCCGGAGATGGCGGGGGAGCGGCTGCCAAGGCTTCGCGCCGTCGCCGTCGTCGTTCCCGCAAGCCGCGCCAGGATGGTGGCGAGGGCTCGACCCCGTCTTCGTCCGCACCACAACCGCCCGCCGGCGAATAACGCCCGCGAGCGGATTTAGCCCGCCTTGCCCCGAGCGCATCGGGGTATCATAGCGCCGAATCAACAACCCTCCCTGCGACCGAACGTAGGGAGGGTTGTGTCTTGAAGAGCTATCTGAACATATTGGGTCGTCTGCAGGGTGCCGGCGCCCTACCGTTTGCGGACGAATTGCTACCGTTTGCCGAGTGGGTGGCACGCGAGGCGCTCGAGGCATTGTCGCCAACACGATGTGCCGGCTGCGAGCGCGCCGGTGCGCTTATTTGCCAAGACTGCCTGACCGTGCTCACGCTCATCGACCCACGTCATAGCTGCACCCGATGCGGCGCCCCGTTTGGGGATTTGCTGTGCACTGAGTGTTCGGTCGAGGGCACGTCCTCGGCAATGACGGAGGCGCTCGACCGCTGCCTGGCGTGCGCTGTCTATGCGCATCCGCTGTCGCGCATCATTAAAGCGTACAAGGACTCGGGCGAGCGACGTCTGGCTCCGTATCTGGCGGAGCTGCTCTACGACACCGCCCTGCATGCCCAGGTCGTAGCGCCCGATCGCTACGGAGGTGTGCTGTCCGGTGCGGATGCGGTGGTGTTTGTGCCTGCGACGGCGGCAGCGTTTCGGCGGCGTGGTTTTGATCATATGGAGGCTATTGCGCGCCCATTTTGCGAGCTGTCGGGTGTTCCCCTGCTCGATGCTCTCGTCAAGTACGGGCATGGCGACCAGCGCGAACTCGGTCGTGAGGAGCGCCGCGAGCGTGCCCAAAGCATGTACGAGACGGTTGAGGACGTGCACGGTCGCCGCTTGCTGCTTATCGACGACGTTATCACCACGGGTGCGACGATGGCAGCGGCTTCGGCGGAACTCAAGCGCGCCGGCGCTGCGGCAGTCGATGGCCTTGCTATCGCACGCGTTTGGTAGGGGTGATTCATGTGGCGGTAACAATCAGGCGGTGCAACAAACCGACAAAAGAGCAGCTAGCGGCTTCCGTAATCCTAACAGGCGCCTCGGCGCTGCGCATGATGCGCGCCGAGCGCCGGCAGATGGGCTACATAAGCTGGAAGGACCTTAATCCCGATGAAGAGCGCCGTGTGCTGCGCACGTCGTCGCCCTCGATCGAGGACATCTATCTTCCCGATTTGGTGAGGATCGGGGTCGTGAGTGGCGAGGTTCAAGAAGACCTGTGCCTACTGGTGGGATCTGCAAAGCAGCGTCGCCGCATGCCTGGTGCAAGCTGGTCCGTTTGTTCTACAGGCCTGCCGGACGCTTCGATTTTGGAGGTGGAGCCGGGGGTGTACAGCTTGTCTCCCGAGGCCCTCTGTGCCGCCGTTGCGCGCGAAGTCGGCTGTATCCAGGCATTTGCCCTGGCCCAGGAGCTGTGCTCTAAGATTTCGCTGAGTGACCGCGGGCAGTATCTACCTCCCTACACATCGCCTGTCGTGAACAAATTGGCAAAGGACAAAGACCAGCCGCCAGATGTCGGTTACTTTGAGGTCGAGTCCGTGCTGACACCCGATTGCCTGGTAGATTACCTCGCGGCATGCAAGGGGAATGTGGCCAAACAGCTGCTGCGCCTGTGTCCCTACCTGTCAGAAAATCTGCGCTCGCCCATGGAGTGCATCATGCTCGCTCTGTTTTCGCTTCCGTTTTCCTATGGCGGATTTGCCTGCGGTCCCTTTAAGACCGACTACAAGATCGAGTTCGATGACCGCGCGCAGGCAATCTCGGGGATGCCGCATGCAGTTTGCGATGCGTATCAGGAAACAGCCCGGTTTGACCTGGAATACAACGGTGAGCTGGGCCATTCCTCTCGGAGGGGGCGTATCCATGATGAAAAGCGCAACACGGGCTTGATTACTATGGGAATCGAGGTCGCGACGGTCAACAATGAAATGCTCTGCGACATGGAAGCGATGGAAGCGCTCGCATGGCGCATCCACCAGCGTATGGGTAAGCGATATCAGAATCGCGTAGAGGCTCGTCGAAAGAGGCAAGATGCTCTGCTGAATACGCTCCGAGCGTGCTTTGGGCTCAAGCCGGTGTAAAACTATGGCTTTATAGGGGGTCTGTTTATATGCTCTGTGCAAAAAACGGCAAATATGAGTACTGTTACTAGATTAGTGACAGCAAAAACAAAGAAGCTTGGGCCGAAAATCTGGATTCAGCGAAGAGATAATAAACGAATGTGGAATATCTTGGCGCCAAGCAGGCTGTGCGGAACTCAAAAAGGGCTCGTGGGGCGGTAATACGCTGCTACTAAATTGGTAACAGTACTCATATTTGCCGTTTTTTGCACACGGCACCCTGAGACGGGTGCCCCGGAGCTCCCCGTGGGGGAGCTCCGGGCTTCATGGGGGCACGAATGATCCGTCCCGACCTGCAAAATCTGTACTCGAGATGCGAATAACGTCCCTAACCTTAAACTATAGCTTGAACTTAGCTATAATGCGCTACGTTCCTGCCAGGCTGTGGTTGCGGACGGACGAAATGCCCGTCCTAGTCCAAGACAGACGCGGTCAAAGGGATCCACGTAAGCGACCGCGTGCGCGCGGCGCGATCATGGCGCGTCCTAGATGTAAGCCGCACCGTCCGTTCTACTTTCTTTGGGGCAATACCGCCTCGCGGGCGAGCGGGCCAGTCGTGAAGGTGGCTGCGGCCCCCTGAGCAAACGCCCCAGTGCGCAAGTGTGGGGTCAAATACCAGGTCAGCTGGTGGGAACAACCCGATATTCCGTGCGGGGCACGGATCGTATACGACACAGAAGGCAGGGTAGTGGACATGGTGAGGGGCAGCTTGATGCATGCGGCTCGGTTGGGTGCTGGGACCGCGGCGGTCATTGCCGTTTTGGGCCTGAGCGGATGCGCGTTCAATCCACTGTCCACGTTCACGACGCCCACGATCGACCAGATCGAGCGCGAGACCGTTACCCCCACGGTATCGGACAATGCCCTGGTCACGCCGGGAACCCTGACGGTCGCCCTCGATACGTCCGATGCCCCGCAAGCCATGCAGGATGCCGACGGAAACCTCACGGGCTATGCGGTCGATGCCGCTCGTGCCCTCGCATGCCGCATGGGTCTCAAGGTCGCCTTTGTCGATGCGTCCTCGGCCGATTCCGCGCTCAGCGATAAAAAGGCCGACATCTTTATTGGCGACATCAAGTCTGCGGGCGGCGACATCAGCTCGCTTGGCACCTGTCTGTACGATGCTGCCGCCGTGTTCGGCAAGACCAGCGACGGAGAGTCCCCGAGTGTCTCAACCGACACACTCAACACTGCTACTTTGGGCGTTCAGACTTCCTCGGCCTCGCAGGAAGCGCTTGCCAAGCAGAGCATCACGGCCAACCAAAAGACCTTCTCCAACATCAACGAGTGCTTCGAGGCACTCGAGTCGGGCGAGGTCGATTACGTGATCTGTGATTCCACGGCCGGTGGTTACCTCGCGCGCCTGATGAGTCAGATCTCCTATGTCGGCACGCTCGAGGCACCCTCCACGCTTGGCGTCGCAGGCCTTAGCTCTAACGATGAGCTGTGTCGTGCCGTGAGTGATGCCCTCGACGGTATCACGGTCGACGGCACGCTCGAGGCGGTCCACTGCGTCTGGTATGGCCAAATGCCCTATGACCTTACCGCCAAGACTGTTTCGGGGGCCAATGTGCAGGCATCCGACTCCACGTCCAACGAGACCGAGTCCTCCGATGGCGACGCCTCTGATAACAACGGCGACAGTCCGTCGTCTAGCCAGGAGGGCGCCATCACCGACGATGACATCAACAAGCTCAATAGCTAGTTATTGGTAGGGGTGGCGTCTACCACACATCGAACGAGGCGCTTCTTCACGGTTTCAACACGCATGGCCGGGTCTCCCAAATAGGGGAGCCCGGCTTTTCTATTTTGGTAAAACTAGCAGGTCAAAGCTAATTTTCAGGAGAAAAATTAACTCCGTCGACGCCTTCCTATAGCGCACTTTGCCACGGAAAAGTGCGAGACTTCGGTATGCGGTATCAAGCAATCGTTATTCGGGTCTTTGGGAATCCGCGTGATTAAATGCACGGCAATGGGTACATAGCCAGTACAGTAAGTCCCCGAGGCAGATTGGAGCCACGTATGGATATCAAGGTTTCTGGACGCAAGACGACGGTAACCGATGCTCTGCGTGCGCATGTGGATGAGAAAATCGGCGAGGCGCTCAAGGTTTTCGATATCGAGCCCATGACGGTCGACGTTGTACTTCGCTATGAGAAGAACCCCTCGAACCCCAACCCGGCAATCGTCGAGGTCACGGTTCGTGCCCGCGGTTCGGTGATTCGCGTTGCCGAGCACGGCGCAGATATGTATGCTGCCATCGACCTCTCCGCCGATAAGGTTACCCGCCAGCTGCGCAAGTTCAAGACCAAGGTCGTGGACAACCGCCAGGGTGGTGCCAGCGCCGCGGATGTCGCACCGGTCGAGCGCGTCGAGGATCTGGCCGACCTGCTGCTGCCCGAGGAGGACGACGACCTGCTCGTCCGCGAGAAGGTCATCGATGTCACCCCGATGACTGAGGAGCAGGCGCTGGTGCAGACCGATCTGCTCGGCCACGACTTCTACGTGTTCGAGAACGCGACGACTGGCCTCATCAATGTGGTGTATCACCGTAAGAATGGTGGATATGGCATCATCAAGCCCCGCATCGAAACACTTGACGAGTAAAATACGTTAACTTGCATGAGTTAACGGCTGGCGGCCATCCCATGCGGGTGGCCGCCTTTTTACGTAAGGAGTCGCTTTGATGGACAAGGCCGCATCTACCGGCCATTCTGACCGCTGCCGCATCGTCGTCGATACCTGCTGCGACTTTAGCCCCGAGGTCGCCGCGAACCTCGATGTCGATATCTTGGGCTTCCCCTTTATCATCGATGGCGAGGAGCGCACGGACGATATCTGGTCGAGCATGAGCCCTAAGGAGTTCTACGACCGCATGCGCGCCGGTGCCCGCGTGTCCACCTCGGCTGTGTCGCTCGGTCGCTATATCGAGTTCTTTACCGAGTGCGCCAAAGAGGGCACACCCACGGTCTACCTGTGCTTTACCTCGGCGCTGTCGTCGAGCTACAACTCCGCGTGCCAGGCGGCAGATGCCGTGCGCGCCGAGTATCCCAACTTTGAGCTCTACGTGGTCGACAACGCTCTGCCCTGCGCGACCGGCGCGCTCTTGGCGCTCGAGGCCGTGCGCCAGCGTTCGGCGGGACTGACCGCCAAGCAGCTGGTCGATTGGGCAAACGAGGCAAAGACCTACGTCCACGGCTACTTTACGCTCGAGAGCTTCGATGCGCTGGCTGCCGGCGGCCGCATTCCGCCCGCGGCGGCGCAGCTCACGGCAAAGCTCGACGTCAAGCCCGAGCTCTCCTACGACCTGGCCGGCTCGCTGTCGCTGATCGGCGTCAACCGCGGCCGCAAGAAGGCGCTCAAGTCCATCCTCAAGTCGTTCCGCGAGAACTACGTGCCCGATCGCACCATGCCCATCGCCATCATGACGGCCGATGCCGAAAAGGATGGTGACTGGCTCGAAGCCGCCATCCGCAAGGAGGAGGGTTGCGCCGACGTCACGATCATTCGCGGCTCCGTGGGTCCCACCATCGGCTCGCACGTGGGCCCCGGCATGGTGGGCTGCGCGTTTTGGGGTAAGAACCGCGCCGACAAGGCGTCGCTTTCCGACCGTATCGCCCGCCGCGTGCGCGGTCAGTAGGCAAGCGCTGCGTCCGTAATCGCCCTCGACTCACAGCCCAAACGCTGGCACCGAGTATTCAACCTGGTAACAACACCCAACCCAAAAGGAAAGGTTTCATGGCAAACAAGCTCTCCGTCGCATTCATCGGCACCGGAATCATGGGTGCCCCCATCGCCGGCCACATTCTGGACGCCGGCTATCCCGTCACGGTCAACAACCGCACCAAGTCCAAGGCGGCGGCGCTTATCGAGCGCGGCGCCGTCTGGGCAGATACGCCGGCCGATGCCGCGGCGAACGCCGATGTCGTCTTTACCATGGTGGGCTATCCCTCCGAGGTCGAGGAACTCTACCTGGCGGGCGACGGCCTGCTCGCGTGCACTAAGCCCGGCGCGGTCTTGATCGACCTCACCACGAGCTCGCCCGAGCTTGCCCGTGACATTGCCGAGGCCGCCCAGGTTTCTGGTCGCATGGCGTTTGACTGCCCCGTCACCGGCGGCGAGTCGGGAGCTATCGCCGGCACGCTCACGGCTATCGTGGGCGCTACCGAGAACGACATCGCCCCGGTCCGCGATATCCTTTCCACCTTTGCGGCAACCATCTGCTGCTTCGATGGCGCCGGCAAGGGTCAGGCTGCCAAGCTCGCCAACCAGGTGTCGCTGGGCGCCTGCATGGTCGGCATGGCAGACGCCATGGCATTTGCCGAGCTGAGCGGCCTCGATCTGGAGAAGACCCGCCAGATGATCCTGGGCGGCACCGGCAAGTCCGGCGCTATGGAGAGCCTGGCGCCCAAGGCGCTCGACGGCGATTACAAGCCCGGCTTTATGGTCGAGCACTTCATCAAGGACCTGCGCTTGGCGCTCGCCTATGCCGACGATCGCGAGCTTGCGCTGCCCGGCGCCGACGTGGCCTTTACGCTCTACGACATGCTCGACGCCATCGGCGGCGCCAAGCTGGGTACCCAGGCCGTCACGGTCCTCTATAAGGAGGAGGCCGACGCCATCGCCGCCGGTCTGGACTGGTCGCAGTATCGTCCCGAAGAGCACGGTGCTCACGAGGACGGCTGCGGTTGCGGCGAGCACGGCGACGACCATGAGTGCGGTTGCGGCCACCACCATGGCGAGGACCACGAGTGCTGCGGCGGCCACGGCCATGAGGAGCATGAGCACCATCATCACGATCATGACGACCATGACCATTGCTGCTGCGGCCACCATCACGGGGAGTAGCGCCCATGAGCTGGACGTTCGTGGTGCTTGCGTTGGTGCTCTTTATCTTTGCGATCTACATTGGCTTTTTGTGCGGCCAGTGGGCGTGCGAAAAGCGCGTCATCACCAAGCGCGACTACTGGATTGCCAACTTTGCGGGAGCGGCGGCAGTCGTCCTGCTAACCTGGGTGTTCTCGCTGTTCCCGCTGGTGCAGTTTGCGCCGATCGGCTGGCTCGGCGGCTTTATCGCCGGCCTTAAGATGAGCTTTGGCGAGTCCGTCGGTCCGTGGCGCAAACACGACGAGGTCTTTAACGTTAACAAGGCTCACCGCGCCGCCGCCGACGCGGGCGATGCCGAGGAGCGCCGCCGTGCGCGTCGCAATGGCGCTGCCGACCGACAGCTCATCTCGGTCACCGATGACAGCAAGGGTGCTGACAAGCACGCTAAGAAATAGTAAAAAGAGGTAACTATGGCAGAAAACAAAGACGAACAGCTCACCGACGAGGAGCTGGCACAGCTCCAGCTGGCAGAGGAGAACGAGAACGCCGTCGACCGCCTGGTCCAGGAGCTCGGCTGCCCCACGCGCCGCATCCGTCAGTTTGCCGCCCGCGTGCTGCACCTGCTTGCCGAGCGCGATCCGCAGCGCGTCGTGCCCTGCGTGTCTGCGCTGATTGAGGCGCTCGATCGCCCCGAGGCTCAGACCCGCTGGGAGGCCCTTGATGCCCTGGCGGCGCTTGCGTCCATCTGTCCCGAGCAGATGGAAGATGCTTTTGAGGGCGCCGAGACCGCGCTCTTCGATGAGCTCTCTTCCACGCTGCGCTATGCGGCTTTCCACATGCTGTGCGTCTGGGGTTCCACGAGTGTCGACCGTTCGCGCGAGGCCTGGTCGATTCTGGACGAAGCCATCCAGTGCTACCACGGTGACCTCGAGTATCGCGATATGCTTGGCTGCCTGTACGAGTTTGGCCAGGGCGAGATTGACGCCGAGGTCGCCGAGAAGCTCGCGCTGCGCCTTAAGTTCGATGCCGAGAACGGCAAGGGCACTTATCTCAAGGTTCGCTCGTCCGAGATTTGCGAAATGCTTGTTAAACGTTTTGGCCTGGATCTCTCCAAAAAGAAGAAGCGTGCTAGCGTTAAAAAATCTGACGACGCCGAAGACGAGGAGTAACAGATTATGGCGCACGATGTAGTCCTGATTCCCGGTGACGGTATCGGTCCCGAGATTACGCAGGCTATGCGCCGCGTGGTCGAGGCCACTGGTGTCCAGATCAACTGGAACGTCCAGGAGGCCGGTGCCGGCGTCATGGATGAGTTTGGTACGCCACTGCCCCAGCATGTGCTCGATGCGGTCGCCCAGACCAAGGTTGCCATCAAGGGCCCCATCACCACGCCGGTCGGCACGGGTTTCCGCAGCGTCAACGTGGCACTGCGCAAGCACTTCGACCTGTACGCCTGCGTGCGCCCCTGCCTGTCGCAGCCGGGCGACGGCTCGCGCTTCCGCGACGTCGACCTGGTTATCGTGCGCGAGAACACCGAGGACCTCTATGCCGGCATCGAGTTCGATGAGGGCGCTGCCGAGGTCGAGGAGCTCTCGCAGCTCGTCGAGCGCTCGGGCCAGAAGACCTTCGCCGCGGATTCCGCCATCTCAATCAAGCCGATTTCCATCGCCAAGAGCCGCCGCATTGTGGAGTATGCCTTTGAGTATGCCCGCCGCTGCGGCCGCAAAAAGGTGACGGCCGTGCATAAGGCCAACATCATGAAGGCGACCGATGGCCTGTTCCTGCGCGTTGCGCGCGAGGTGGCCGCCAACTATCCCGATATCGAGTTCAACGACAAGATTGTCGACGCCACCTGCATGGGCCTGGTCCAGAACCCCAACGACTTCGATGTCCTGGTGCTGCCCAACCTGTACGGTGACATTGTGAGCGACCTGTGCGCCGGTCTGGTAGGTGGACTGGGTATGGCTCCGGGTTCCAACATCGGTGCCGACTGCGCCATCTTCGAGGCGACGCACGGCTCCGCGCCCGATATCGCTGGCCAGGATATCGCTAACCCCACGGCCGAGATTCTGTCCGCGGCTATGATGCTCGATCACCTGGGCGAGAACGACGCGGCCAATCGCATTCGCGCCGCCGTTTCTGCCACGCTCGACGAGGGTGAGCAGGTTACCGGCGACGTTCGTCGTGCCCAGACTGGCTCCGTTGAGGGCGCTGTGGGCACGCAGGCCTTTGCCGATGCCGTTATCGCGCACCTGGCCTAAGGCATGCAGACTGCAAACGCCTAAATAGTACTTAAGTGTTTGCGTATAACCTAAGAATCAATACGCCCGGCGCTCTGTCGGGCGTATTCTATTGCGGACTATGTTTCCTAACAAGGAGTAACCGATATGGGTCTGATTCAAAAGAAGGACGAGAAGGACGAGATCGACGGCATCCAGATCATCGAGCGCGGCGAAGGCCCCGATGGTGATGAGGAGGAGAAGATCGATCTGGTCGCCGGTACGTCTGCCGAACATATTGCCGCCGGTACGACGGCCGAGGAGGAGGACGCTCGCCTGGAGGCAAAGATCGCCGCGGACGCCGCCGACGAGAACCTCATGCCCGAGGAGCAGGACGAGGACGACGATATCCTGGGTTCCGACGAAGACGACCGCGCATCCAAGCACAAGAAGACGATGATTGCCGCCTTTGTGGTTGCAGTCGTGATTGCTGCCGTGATTGGCTTCTTTATTGGCAATGGTGGTTTTGGCGGCAAGGGTGTCGGCTCGGCGACCCTCACCGAGGACCAGCTCGATTCGACCGTGGCAAGCTACAGCTACAACGGCAAGAAGAGCGACATCACCGCGCGCGAGGCCATCGAGAGCCAGTACAGCCTCGACACCGTCAAGGATGGCGATGGCAACTACACCGCTCCCTCTGCCGACGTCATCCTGTCCTACGTGCGCAACAAGATCCTGCTCGACGCTGCCGAGGACGAGGGCATCACCGTCTCTTCTAAGGAGATGAAGAAGTACGCCGAGGATTCCATCGGCACTTCGGACTACAAGACCATGGCCACGCAGTATGGCGTGTCCAAGGACCAGGCCAAGCAGATCGTCCGTCAGTCCGCGACGCTGCAGAAGCTCTACAAGAAGAAGGTCGGCGACAGCTCCGCAAGCATGCCGACCGCCCCGACCGAGCCTGCTGACGGCAACGAGGAGACCGCGAGCAAGGACTACGCCGACTACATCATCAACCTTGCCGGTGACGAGTGGGATAGCGAGAAGGGTACCTGGAAGGATGCCGACAGCACCTATGCCAAGGCCTTCGCTGACGATGCCTTTACGGCCGATAGCGCTACCTATAAGCAAGCCATGACCGCCTATTACACTGCTTATCAGCAGTATTCCTCGCAGGCTTCGAGCGCCAGCTCCAAGTGGACCGAGTATGCTAACGGCCTCTACGCCAAGGCCAACATCAGCATCTACGGCCTGTTTGCGTAAAGATCTGTCTGAGCCGCCGAGCGCGTAGCCGAAATATCTGAATAAGCCCGCTAGAACGGATGTTGTTCTAGCGGGCTATTTGCGTTTAGGCGCTGGTGGCTAAATTATGCCTATCAATCTTTAAGTCCAAAAAGGTTATCGGCTTCATCGTCAGGCATATATTCCAGTACATCGCCCGGTTGGCAGTCGAGTGCCCGACATATCGCGTCAAGAGTTGAAAAACGTATGGCAGAAACCTTGCCCGTCTTAATGCGTGACATATTGACCTGGGAGATGCCCACGCGTTCCGCAAGCTCTTTGGATGAGATCTTGCGTTCGGCGAGCATGCGGTCAAGCCGCAGAATAATCATGGATTCCCCCTAGAGCAACTCGTCATCTTGTTTTTGCAGGATATACCCGTAGCGGAAGATGCTGGCAATCAGGCAAATAATCAGGCCCGCAAAGAGCATGGAGGGCTCGAATAACTGGCCGACGAACGCATCCGTAAAGCTGCCGCCAAATCCTGAGAGTATCATTCCCGTGATTACGGCGCCAAGAAGCCTCACGGCAACGCCGCCGATAAGGAATAAATGTCCTACTCGACGAAGTGTCTGGTTACATTCAAGGTCAAAGGGCCTGCCTTCCTTTTCAATGTTTAAGAAAAGCCTGCGCACGCTTAGCGCGATGGTGAGCGCGAGGCATGTCATCAAGAGGCTCCCTATGGCAGTGTGACCATCGTGTGCGACGAGCATAAGTGGGGCCTGCGCATCGGTACCGACGATAGCAAGGCACGGCCCTTCGCCGGCTTGAAGTTCTACGGATTGGAGACACGAGCCTTGGGAGAGGCCAGGCAATATGAGTAGAAGGTCAATCGCAATGACTGCGAGGAGCCCCAGAGCGAGCGCGGTGGTAATGCAGATCGTGGCCCATTTGCAGATGCGAGCGAGCTTCCTCAGTTTGGCTACCGTCTGTTCGCGGCTGATGGTTTCATTCGATATAGATGCGTTTCGATGGACCATAACCCCTCCAATCGGCGTTTTGGATGATACTTGTATCTTATCAGAATTAATGACAAACGATAAATAATTACGGATACTGAGTATGTAATGATTGAAAACGATTAGCGTGAGCTATTGGCTCATTTTGGATGCCGGAGTTTGGCGCGCGGGGGATGAGGACAAATGCCAAAACTTCCCGTGATCGCACAAGTGTTTCATCGGGTTTCCCTAATTCATCTGGGAAAACAACTGCAAACGATTGCAAGTAACCGGTGAACGGTCGAAAACTACCGTTCACCGATAATCTCAAAACTGGTTCTAACTGGTATTAAGTCAAAAAGACCAATTCACATATCTTCACAATGACCTGCAATTTTTCTACACGCTATTTTTAGCCGCCCTGCGTTGTTTAGACACAGGAAAAGATCCGATCTTTTGCCAAAGCATTTCGGAACGGTTTCAAAACCGCAGGTAGAAGTGTTAACGACCGGTAAACGGTCGATTTATCACCGTGAGCGGTGCAAAAACGTTTTACCGTATGAATCAACGAAAGCGACCTCTTCTGGGGTGATATAGTGACAACAACACGTCACGTGGTTACTACCAGTTTAGAAACCACTGGTCTTCAAAGAACGCTTTCTAAGAAGCTTTAAGGGCGAGCGCCCGCTGGCTTCCGAAAATCATCGGACTCAGATCGTACACACCTTCGGAAGGGAAATTTGAATGGTTGGCTTTATTCTTACCGGTCATGGACAGTTCGCACCCGGCCTCGCAAGCGCTATCGCTATGGTTGCTGGCGACCAGCCCGCTTTTACCGTCGTTCCTTTTGAGGGCGACCAGGCTGCTTCCTACGGTGAGGATCTCCGCGCCGCTATTACCGCCATGCGCGAGGAGTGCGATGGCGTGCTTGTCTTTACCGACCTGCTTGGCGGCACCCCGTTCAACCAGTCGATGATGATTGCCCAGGATGTCGACAACGTCGAGGTTCTGACTGGCACCAACCTTCCCATGGTTATTGAGCTTCTGTTCCTCCGCGGCAATGCCACGCTCGCCGAGCTTGGCGAGCAGGCCGTGACCGTTGGCCAGACGGGCGTCACCGCCCAGACGGTCGCATCCGTTGCCGGCTCCGAGGAAGAGGATATCTTCGGCGACGAGGACGGCATCTAATGGCCGATTTCGGAGCCAACGTCCTGAGCTCCTCGGTCGCCCTTTTAGGCCTGCTTGTCATCATGGGCTTGATTTACACCATCTGGTCGCAAAACAACATGAAGAAGAAGCAGAAGTACTTCAAGGAGCTGCACACCGAGCTCAAGCCGGGTCAAGAGGTTCTTTTCGCCGGCGGTATCTACGGAACCGTCAAAGGCATCGAAGGCGAGAAGGTCCAGATCAAAGTCCGATCCGGAGCCGTCGTAGATGTTTCGCGTTACGCGATTCAGGAGATCAAGTAGCTGTCGTCAGCAAATATCGAAAGGAAGCTGATCAACATGGCAGAACCCAACATTCTTCTTACCCGCATCGATAACCGACTGGTTCATGGTCAGGTTGCAACCCAGTGGAACTCCACCCTGGGCTCCAACCTCATCCTCGTCGCCAACGACGACGTGGCGTCCAACACCATGCGCCAGAACCTCATGAAGATGGCCGCTCCCGCCGGCGTCGCTACGCGTTTCTTCTCCCTGCAGAAGACCATCGACGTCATTGGCAAGGCGAGCCCGCGCCAGAAGATCTTCATCGTGGCCGAAACACCGGAAGACGTGCTTACGCTCGTCAAGGGCGGTGTGCCTATAAAGAAGGTAAACATCGGCAACATGCACATGTCGGAAGGAAAGCGCCAAGTCGCCACCTCCGTCGCAGTTAACGACGAGGATGTCGCTGCGTTTAAAGAGCTGCAGGAATTGGGGGTGGAGTTGGAGATCAGGCGCGTTCCGAGCACGCCTGTTGAGGACACGAGCAAGCTCTTCTCGTAATCCTCGTGATCCACGTTGTCAGGAGTGAAACCCTGACGTTCTGTACGTGAAATCCAAAGTGCGTACATACATTTTGAAAGGAGGAGCAAGATGGAATACTCGATCATCCAGATCGCTCTGGTCTTCGTCGTCACGTTCATCGCGGCAATCGACCAGTTTGACTTCCTCGAGTCTCTCTATCAGCCCATCGTCACCGGCGCCGTCATCGGTCTTATCCTTGGCGACCTCAACACCGGTCTTCTCGTGGGTGGTACCTATCAGCTCATGACGATCGGCAACATGCCGATCGGAGGCGCTCAGCCGCCTAACGCCGTCATCGGCGGCATCATGGCAGCCATTCTCGCTATCGCCACGGGTCTCGAGCCCAACGCGGCAGTCGGCCTCGCCATTCCGTTCGCTCTGCTTGGCCAGCTTGGCGTTACCCTGGTCTTCACGCTTATGTCCCCGCTTATGTCCACGGCCGATAACATGGCTCACAACGCGGACACCAAGGGCATCGAGCGCCTGAACTACTTCGCCATGGCTCTGCTCGGCCTGATCTTCGCTGTCGTCGTCACCCTGTTCTTCATCGCTGGCGCTACCATCGGTCAGACCATCGCTTCTGCCATCCCGACTTGGCTGCAGACCGGTCTCTCCGCTGCAGGCGGCATGATGCGCTTCGTCGGCTTCGCCGTCCTGCTCAAGGTTATGATGAACCGCGATATGTGGGGCTTCTTCCTCATGGGCTTTGGCCTCGCGCTCATCACCGTTGCCAACGATTCGCTGGCAACCCCTGCTCTGCTCATCCTCGCTCTCATCGGCTTCGGCATCGCTTTCTGGGACTTCCAGCAGCAGACCGAGCTGAAGGGTGCAGCTGTTTCTGACGGAGGTGACTTCGAAGATGGCATCTAATGAGTATGTGATCCCGGAGCACTACGAGGATCTCACTCCTGCTCCGCAGCTCGACCAGAAGACCCTCAACAAGATGGCTTGGCGCTCCTGCTTCCTGCAGGCATCGTTCAACTACGAGCGCATGCAGGCCGCTGGCTGGCTTTACTCCATCATCCCCGGTCTGGAGAAGATCCACACCAACAAGAACGACCTCGCGGCTTCCATGAGCCACAACCTGGAGTTCTTCAACACCCACCCGTTCCTCGTCACCTTTGTTATGGGCATCGTGCTTTCGCTCGAGCAGAACAAGGTTGACATCCCCACGATCCGCGCCGTCCGCGTCGCCGCAATGGGCCCGCTCGGTGGTATCGGTGACGCCCTGTTCTGGCTGACGCTCGTGCCTATCACGGCCGGCATCACCTCCAACATGGCCATCAACGGCAACGCCGCTGCGCCGATCATCTTCCTGGTGATCTTCAACGCCGTCCAGTTCGCTCTGCGCTTCTGGCTCATGAACTGGTCCTACAAGCTTGGCACCAGCGCTATTGACGCTCTGACCGCCAACATGCAGGCCTTCACGCGTGCCGCTTCCATCATGGGCGTCTTCGTCGTCGGTTGCCTGGTCGTCACCATGGGTGGCACCCAGATCAACCTCCAGATCCCCAACGGCACCACCCGTGGCCTCTCCGCTACTACCGTGATCGTCTCCGAGAAGGAGGCCGAGAACTTCACCGGTATGGAGGGCATCGATACCGAGACCGCTGAGGCCGGTACCATCGCCATGACCGATGAGGACGGCAACGCCCTCACCGCTTCCGATGCCGACGGCAACGCTGTCGAGTGCGGCGTCACCGATCTGGGCAACGGCATGGAGTCCGTTACCTACGGCACCGTTACCGAGGATCCGGTCAACTTCTCTGTTGCCGACACCCTCAACACCATCGTCCCGAAGCTTGTCCCGCTTATGCTTACGCTGCTGCTTTACTACATGTTCGCTAAGCACAGCTGGACCCCGACCAAGGGCATTCTGCTGCTCTTCGTCCTTGGCATCCTGGGCGCTGGCCCGCTTGGTCTCTGGCCGAGCATCTGGTAAGGCTCTAGCTTGAGGGGTGTGTCCCTACGCGGCTCACACCCCGACCCCTTAAGCCATGTGTATGTTAAAAGCCGCGTGCTCGAAAGAGCGCGCGGCTTTTGTTTTCTTGATGATTCGGGTGTTGCAGACTGATAATGCTTAACACCCTAGGTAGTTAGCCGAATTCGAGCAAAAGGGAGGATAGGATGGCGATCGGAGCGCGTAAGCAACCGCTGTACGATCAGCTGGTCGATATTCTGACCGAAAAGATCGACCATGAATATCGCGCCGGTGACATGATTCCTTCCGAGCGCGAACTTTCGGAGCGCTATGGTCTCTCGCGCACTACGGTACGCCTGGCTCTGCAGGAACTGGAGCGTTTAGGACTGGTGGTTCGGCAGCACGGTCGCGGTACCTTTGTGACCGACCGTTCGGCAAAGGCAACCAATCTTATGCAGTCCTACAGCTTTACCGAGCAGATGCGCGCGATGGGTCGAGAACCCGAGACCACGATTCTCGAGTTTTGCGAGATGGAGGCCGATAAGAATCTGGCCGAGCATATGGGATTGCGTATCGGTGATCGCATTTTTAAGCTTAAGCGCCTTCGTTCTGCCGACAACATGCCCATGATGGTCGAACGCAGCTATCTACCAGTTCGTCAATTTTTGTCCCTAAAGCGACCGCTGCTGGAGCGTAAGCCGCTTTACGATGTGATTGAGCAAGACTTTCAGCAAAAGATACGCGTGGCCGAAGAGGAGTTCTATGCGAGCATAGCCCGTCCCACCGACGCTCACCTTTTGGGAATTGTCGAGGGCTCGCCTGTGCTCGATTTGGTCAGGACTACGTATAACGAGTCAAACGAGGTTGTGGAGTATACACTCTCGGTTGCTCGTGCCGATCAGTTTAAATACAAGGTTTACCACCAGCGTAGCGATTAGTGTCCGCATCGTTTCCATATGATGATTCTTTGCATTTAACTGGTTACTACCAGATAACCAACCGAAGTGTATAATTGCACGTCAGAGGATTACTTCTAGAGAGAGGTATTAGAAATGTTCGAGAAGAGTGTCGAGGAGCTCACCGAGCTCGGCGCCCAGATCACCACGGCCGAGATTGCTCAGCAGCCCGAGCTTTGGCGTGATACGCTCAACATCTATCGCGAGAACAAGGAGGCCATCGAGGCCTTCCTGGCCGAGGCTCGCGCTATGGGCGAGGGCCGTCTGTCCGTTGTCTTCACCGGTGCCGGTACGTCCGACTATGTTGGCGATACCTGCGCCCCGTACCTGCGTCACGCTGGCAACACTGATCTCTACGACTTTAAGCCCATCGCCACGACCGACATCGTGAGCGCCCCGCGCGACTTCCTACGCGCCGAGGATCCCACGCTCGTGGTTTCCTTCGCCCGCTCTGGCAACAGCCCCGAGAGCCTTGCCGCCGTTGCCGTTGCCAAGGAGCTCGTCCACAACGTCAAGTTCCTCAACATCACCTGCGCTCCCGAGGGCAAGCTCGCCGTCGAGTCTGCCGATGATCCCAACGCGCTGACGCTGCTCATTCCGCGCGCCAACGACAAGGGCTTCGCCATGACCGGTTCTTATTCCTGCATGACCCTGCTCTCCACCCTTATTTTTGACACTGCCTCTGACGAGCAGAAGGCCGAGTGGGTCGAGACCATCGCCAAGATGGGCGAGGAGGTCATCTCCCGTGAGCCCGAGATCGCCGATTACCTGGCTGGCGACTTCAACCGCGTGACCTACCTGGGCTCCGGCTCCTTTGGCGGCCTTGCTCAGGAGAGCCAGCTTAAGATTCTCGAGCTTGCTCACGGCCTGGTTGCCACTTCTTACGACACCTCCATGGGCTATCGTCACGGACCTAAGTCCTTCGTCGACGATAAGACGCTCGTCTTCGTGTTCGTCAACAACGACGCCTACACCCGTCAGTACGACATCGACATCCTCAACGAGATCGGTGGCGACGAGATCGCTCAGCACACCATCGCCGTTCAGCAGGAAGGTGCCACCGTCTATGAGGGTGAGTCCTTCACCTTTAAGGGCTACGAGGCACTTCCCGAGGGCTACCTTGCTCTGCCGTTCGTGATGTTTGCCCAGGCTATCAGCCTGCTCAACTCCGTGCGCGTGGGCAACACGCCCGATACGCCGAGCCCCACCGGCACGGTCAACCGCGTGGTTAAGGGCGTGACGATTCACCCCTTCACCGCTTAATCGCGTCCCCCTGTAAGGGCGCCCGTCCGCTCATAACGGCGGGCGGGCGCTTTTTGTTTTACGTGAGCTGGGTATAAGCATCACCACAGTCAACTGCTTTAGAAGCGAGGAGTGCATATGAGCACGTACGCAATTAAGGCTGACAAGTTCTTCTTGCCGGCAGGCCCGCAACTGGGCGGCTATCTTATGGTCGAGGATGGCGTCTTTGGCGCCTGGCAGGCCGACGAGCCCTCTTGCGAGATTAAGGACTACACGGGATCGTGGATCGCACCGGGTATGGTCGATACTCACATCCATGGCTTCTACAACCACTCAACTACCGATAACGATCCCGAGGGCATCGATATCAGCTCGACCGAGCTCGCCCGTCGCGGCACCACCAGCTGGCTGCCCACGACGTTCACCGATGGCGTCGAGCAGATCAAGGACGCCTGCGCCGCCATCGCTCAGGCGGACGAGGGTCGCGGCCCCGACTTCTGCGGTGCTCGCATTCAGGGCATCTACCTGGAGGGCCCCTTCTTTACCATGAAGCACGTGGGTGCGCAGAACCCCGCTTACCTGATCGATCCCTCCGAGGAGGTCTTCGATCAGTGGCAGGAGGCTGCGGGTGGTCGCATCGTTAAGAGCGCCATGGCGGCCGAGCGCGACGGTGCCGCTGCTTATGCGGCTGCTCTGAATGCCAAGGGTGTGGTGACCAGCATCGGTCACTCCGACGCCACCTACGATGAGTGCATCGCCGCCATCAACGCCGGTGCCAGCTGCTTTACGCATACCTATAACGGTCAGCGCGGGCTGCATCACCGTGAGCCCGGTGTCGTGGGCGCTGCCATGTCCACGCCCGAGACCTACGCCGAGATCATCTGTGACGGCAAGCACGTTAACCCTGCCGCCATCAAGGCGCTGCTGCAGGCAAAGGGCTGGCAGCATACGGTGCTCATCACCGACTGCCTTGGCTGCGGCGGCATGCCCGAGGGCAGCTACACCAGTGGCGGCATGGACGTCATCATGAAGGACAACCTGTGCTGGCTCGCCGACGGCAAGAGCATTGCCGGCTCGGTGCTCACGCTTGCCCAGGGCGTCAAGAACATCGTTGACTGGGGCATCGCCAGCGCCGATATCGCCATTCGCATGGCAACCGAGGTGCCGGCACGCTCCGCGCACATCGAGGATAAGTGCGGCAGCATCATGCCGGGTCGCGACGCCGACTTTGTCGTGTTCGACCATGAGCTCACCCTCGTCGAGACGTATGTTGGCGGCCAGAGCGTCGGCAACGCCTTTACCGAGTAACGATAGAAAAAGACGGCGGGCCCGAATCTGCTCGGACCCGCCGTATGGGTTAAACGCTCAAAAGCACCTTCACAGTTACAGCTTGTTAGCGATCTTCTTTGCCGTGCGCTTAACGCCGGCCACCAGGCCTCCCGCAGGATGCTCCTTCTCGTATGCTAGGCGCTTTTCGCGCTTGGCGTACTCTTCGACGATGATGTCGCCATACTCGTCTTCGATCTTGTCGAAGAAGTCGACGGCGCCCTTAATTTCCTCAGCGGTCGGGTGTCCCTTTTGGACACCGCCGGTGAGTTTGAACGGCCCCCACGTATCAAAGCCGGGGCAGCCGTAGACACCCATAAAGATGGCCTGCCTCATGCGGCAGATGCCATCGATATCCTTGCCGTACCACTTGTTTTTGCCACCGTAGGTCATAAGGCCAAACACCTTGTCCTGCGGCTGCAACACGTTAGTGAGCACGCGTGCCATATCTTTGTCGATCTCGGAGTAATAGATGCCCGTGGCGACACCGATCAGATGATATTCGTGCAGGTTGGGATACTCGTTTTTGCCGAGCGCCTTGACGTCGAGGGTATCGATCTCGGGGTGTGCCTCGACGATGGCGTCCACGAGCTTTTTCGTATTGCCGTGATGGCGCGAGGCGTAGAGGATGATGGTTCGCATAAGAAGGCCTTTCAGCTGTAATTGCATCAATGTCTGTATGGTACCCCGTTACATGGCTGGGATACCGGACGCATCGATGAACGTGCGGGTTTGTCCTTTGGTCAGGGCCGAGACGGGTTCTTGCGAGCAAAAAAAGCAGTTGTTCGAAAGGATGGGCAATGGAATACGCTCTCTCCAACGATTCGATTTCTATTAAGGTGTCCACGGCTGGTGGTTCGTTTACCTCGATCGAGGCCGGAGGTCGCGAGTATCTGTGGCAGGGCGATCCCGCCGTGTGGTCCGGCCAGGCACCGATTTGCTTCCCGATTTGCGGAGGCTTGCGCGATAACAACGCCATGACGTTTGCCGGGCATCATGTAAAGCTCGCTCGCCATGGGTTTGCGCGCAAACAGGAGTGGAAGCTGCTGAGCCAGAGCGAGAACGAGCTGGCGATGTGCCTGGCTTCGGAGGATAACGCCGCGCTGCTGAGCGATTATCCGTATCCGTTTAAGCTTGTCGCCCGCTATACGCTCGAGGACGCTGCCGTGCGCGTTTCCTACGAGGTCACCAACGAGGGCACCGAGGACATGCCGTTCTTTATCGGCGGTCATCCCGGCTTTAGGTGTCCGCTCGATGAGGGCGAGGCCTATACGGACTACGAGTTGCGCTTTGAGAAGGACGAGGCTGCGGAGCTCTGCACCGCTGTCCCTTCGACTGGCTTGATTGATGTGGACAGGCGCTCCAAGAACCCCATGGTTGGAAAGACGCTGCCTCTGTCACATGAGCTCTTCGATTTTGCGGAGACCATCTTTGATGTGCTCGAGAGCCGTCAGGTCACGCTTTCCAAGAAGGGCGAGGACAAAGGCGTTTGCCTGAGCTTTGAGGGCTTCCCGTATCTCATTGTGTGGAGTAAGCCCGAGGGCGATTTTGTGGCAGTTGAACCCTGGGGCGGCCTTTCGACCTGCTCCGATGAGGACGACGTGCTTGAGCACAAGCGCGGCTGCCTTATCGCCAAGCCCAAGGATACCGTCGTTCGCTCGTTCACGATTGAGATTCTGTAATTCCGTTTTGTCGACTCGTATCGCGAGGCACAAGGAGCCTGCGAGATAAGGAGCTAAAAATGATCCTCACCGTTACGATGAACCCGTCTGTCGATACGCGCTATCAGCTCGATGAACTCGTCATCGACGACGTCAACCGCGTGACACCCGAAAAGACCGCCGGCGGCAAGGGCCTTAACGTTGCCCGCGTCCTGGGCCAGCTGGGCGACGACGTTGTGGCAACCGGCCTGCTCGGCGGCCACATGGGCGCCTATATGGCTGAGCTCATGGACGCCAACGGTATTAACAACGACTTTGTGCCCATCAAGGGCGAGACTCGAATTTGCCTCAACATCCTCCACGCCGGCAACCAGACCGAGCTGCTCGAGAGCGGCCCGACAATTGCCCCCGAGGAGCTCGATGCCTTTACCGCCAAGTTTACCGAGCTTGCAGGTAAGGCCGACGTCGTCACCGTCTCGGGTTCGCTGCCCCGCGGCGTCGAGGCGGACTACTACGCCAAGATCACGGGCATTGCCGAGAACGCCGGAGCCAAGGTGCTGCTCGATACCTCGGGTGCCTCGCTCGAGGCTGCGCTCAAGTCCGAGGTTAAGCCCGAGCTGGTCAAGCCTAACCTGACCGAGATCAACGGCCTTCTGGGTACGAGCTTTACCACCGACGATGTGGATGAGCTCCGCGCCGCGCTCGCCTCTGACGCCCGCTTCTCCGATATCCCCTGGGTCGTCGTGTCCATGGGCGCTGCCGGCTCCGTTGGCTTCCACAATGGCCGTGCGTTCCGCGCAAAGACGCCCGATATCCCTGCCGTTAACGCAACGGGCTCTGGTGACTCCACTATCGCAGGCTTCGCGCATGCCATCGCTGCTGGCGCAGACGACGAGACGGTGCTGCGAACCGCCAACACTTGCGGCAAGCTCAACGCCATGGATCCTATGACCGGCCATCTGGTCATGGACCGTTGGGACGAGGTCTACAACGGCGTTGTCGTGACCGAGCTGTAAGGGCTTGGGCGTCGGTCCCGGCATCGCTTGCTAGCTCATGTCGACGACAAGTGCGATAGCATTATGTCGGGGCGCGACGCCGACGTTGTCGTGTTCAATCCCGACCTTACCCTGGTCGAGACGTATGTGGGCGGCAACAGCGTCGGTAACGCGTTTATCGAGTAGCCGCCAAAGAAACGATCCGAGAGGGGATTTAGATGATTTACGGTGCATTGGGCGATATCGAGGAATACCGCGGAATGCTCAAGGGCCTCGATGTGCTGATTGACTGGCTCGAGGAGAACGATCCGGCGCAGCTCGAGGTCGGCAGCCATCCGATTCTGGGCGACAAGGTCTATGCGAACGTCATGGCTCCCACGACGCGTCCCGAGGCCGAGGCTCACTATGAGACGCATCAGCGCTATCACGACCTGCAGATTGACGTCGAGGGTCGCGAGGCCTTTAAGGTTGCCACGGGCAGCCTGACGCTGGTCCAGGAGTTTGACGAGAAGGACGACTACGACCTGGTCGATTCCGACGCTTCGATCGCCGGCGATCTTGCTGACGACAAGTTTGCGCTGTTTGTCGCCGGCGAGCCTCACATGCCCACGCTCGAGTTCCCGGGCGATGGCGCACAGCCGGTCAAGAAGATCTGCTTTAAGCTGCTTGCAGACGCTTACTGGGAAGAGTAGCGCGCTGCTCGTGAGCTAGCGTGATTTCCCTTGGGGAACGCGTTTGAGCCCCGCTGATCGCGGTCCCCTTGGGGATTGCGGTTGGCGGGGCTTGTTGTTGAGTAGGGGAGTTGCCGACGGCGTTGTGCTTGGATTGGCGGATGCGCGCTCGAAATCGGCAACAAAAAAGCCGCCCGAAGGCGGCTATCTTGTGCAATGGAGCCAGCGACCGGGCTCGAACCGGTGACCCCCGCTTTACGAGAGCGGTGCTCTACCAACTGAGCTACGCTGGCGGCCATGTGGTGACGCAACTGAGGCGTCAACGGCTGTCTATGATACGGGACATCACAAATCCGCGCAAGTGCTCTGACGGCTTTTCTCACTTTAAATGCACTAATATTGGAGGCGTGATGTCTTGCTCTTACGGGTCTCAAGCAGAATGGGGCAGTGATGGCTCAACCCAGGATCCTTCTCACGCGTATCGATGACCGTTTCATTTACGGGCAAGACGTTGAGCTGTGGAACGAAGCCGTGGGCTCCAACCTTGTCCTAATCGTCAACGACGAGATTGCGGCTGATTCGCGCAAGTGGGCGCCTATGAGGGTCGCGGCGCCAGAGGGCGTGTGGACGCGGTTTTTCTCGGTGCAAAGGACCATCGACATCATTCATACTGCAACGCCGCGCCAATGGATTCTCATCATGGTGGCGTCGCCCGCGGATGCGCTCGCGCTGGTCAAGGGCGGTGTGCCAATAACCAAGATCAGCATCGGCCATATGCAGGTGGGGGAGGGCAAGCGCCCCATAACGCCCGCGGTCGCCATAGACGATGCCGACGTTGCCGCCCTCAAAGAGCTGCAAGAACTCGGCATAGAGCTAGAAATCCGCTATCTCCCCAGTTCCGCCCCCGATCCCATCGACAATCTGTTCAACTGATCCCTTGGGGACGGAGGAAAACGGATCATTTTGCCCTTGCGAGGGACGCGCGCGATGCCGCCTGTCAAAAACTATGCCCATTTACTACGTTTGATCGGTTATCGCCGAGCATGTCGAATTTGAGAAAAACAAAACCGCAGGTAGACGGCTCGCGCATTTAACAAAAACCGGTGCATGGTCGAGCATCCCGGGCTAAGCGTAGTAAATGGGCATAGTTTTGATATGTCACTCATACAGTCACAGCGAAAAAGAGCCCAAAAGATGAAAAACGCCCGTCGGCGGTGTGCCGGCGGGCGTTGCTGTGCGATATGTCGCGTTGTGGGCCTAGTGCCTCATAAAGTGGTATTCGATCACATTGCTGTAGGGATGACCGGGGCCCACGATGCCCTGGGGGAACAGCGCATGGTGCGGCGTGTCAGGATACATTTCGGCCTCGAGGGCAAAGCCGGCGCCCCAACCATAGTTGGCATCGTCTTTGGCGTGTTCGTCGCCCAGCCAGTTGCCGGTGTAGAGCTGCACGCCCGGGGCAGTGGTGTAATAGTCCAGCTCACGGCCGGTCCACATCTCCTCGACGTGCATCGCGCGGCGCAGATTACGGCCGTACTGATAGCCATCGATGCACAGGCAGTGGTCGTAGCCACGGGCCTGCTTAATCTGCGGGTCGTCGGCTTCCATGCCGGGCGCGACGGGGCGCAGCTCACGGAAGTCAAACGGCGTGCCCTCGACCGGAGCGATCTCTCCGGTGGGGATATTCTGCTCGTTGATGGGCAGGTAGTGGGCAGCGTTAGCAACAAAGAAGTGCTCACAGTCCATGCCGGCGTTGTGACCGGCAAGGTTAAAGTACGTGTGGTTGGTCATGGACACGTACGTGACGCGGTCGCTCTCACAGCCATATTCGATACGGAAGCAGCCGGTGCGCGTCACGGTAAACACGGCCGTAAAGGTGCGGTTGCCGGGAAGGCCCAGCTCACCGTCCTCAAGCGAGGTGGTCATGCGCACGGCATTGTGGACCTCGTCGAGCTCAACGTCCCATACGCGCTTGTGCAGACCATGCTCAAGATCGCCGTGCAGGTTGTTGGCGCCCTCGTTGGCGGGCATATGCCAGTCCGTGCCGGCGATGGTGATCGTGGCACCTGCAGTGCGGTTGGCCACAGGTCCGATGGTCGCGCCAAAGCAGGCGGGGTTGTCAAAGTAATCCTCGAGCTTATCGAAGCCCAGCACCACATCGCGCACGTTGCCGGGGATATCGGGCACGTCGATGCCCAACACGGTGGCGCCATAGTCCATAATGCGAACGCAGATCTCGGGCCCGTTGAGGGTGTAACAATGAACGGGGGTACCGCACGGCGCGGTGCCGAAAAGCTCGGAAGTGATCATTTGGTTCCTAACATCGAGGTATTTCGGACAAACTGTAGCGCGAACAGGCGAGATTATCACTACACCCCACTAAAGCAGGGGGTATTTTTCTCAAAAAAGTGATGATTGGAGCTGTGCGGGCGTTCATTTTTGACGCGTGCGAGTCTGATACAATTTGTTCGTTACTGTTTGAATGATATGCGCGCAAAGAACGGCGAGGATTCATCGTGATTAAAGCGGAGCGACAGGATAAGGTTCGGCAGCTGCTCGAGGAACAGGGAACGGTCTCGGTCAAGGAGATTTCGGATGCGTTAGGTGTCTCGGATATGACGATCCGCCGTGACCTTGAGGAACTTGCGAGCCTGGGCGAGATCGAGCGCGTGCACGGCGGCGCCCGTAGTGCACAGGGACGTCCCCACGCTATGTTGCGCCATGAGTATTCGCACAGCGAAAAGCGCACTAAGCATGCCGAGGAAAAGCTGCAGATCGCGCGCCGAGCCGTTGAGCTCATCGAGGAGGGCTCGACCATCTTTTTGGGTACGGGCACCACGGTTGAGCAGATGGCCTCGATGCTGCCGGCGTGCCGCCTGCGCATCGTGACTAACTCGCTTTCGGTCTTTAACCTGCTCGAGGCGCGCGAGGACTGCGACCTGTGCCTCGTGGGCGGTATGTACCGTCGCCGCACTGCCGCTTTTGTGGGGCCAACGGCCGAGGATACCCTGCGTGCGCTGGGCATCGACGCGGCGTTTATCGGTGCCAACGGCATCTTGGACGGTGACGTATCTACGTCCAACATGGACGAGGGCCGTATCCAGCAGCTCGCCTTTAGCAAGGCCGACTCGCGCTATCTGATCGCCGACTCCAGCAAGATCGGCAAGCGCGACTTCTACACCTTCTGCCGCCTGGACAATTTGGACGCCGTGGTGTGCGAGCCGGGTATTGCCGCCGAGGATCGCGCCGCCATCGAGGAACACACGCAGGTCATTTGCTAGCTAGCGCTGCAGGCGATACTTCTGCCCCCTGCCGGCGTGGGGATTACCGCTTCACGCTGACGCGTAAATAACTTTGGGCAACAAGGATGAGGCTATTCTGGGATATGACTAGACTCCGTATTTCGTCTTTATGTCCCTTGAGAATGAATCGTAGTCTTCATAGAGCCCCTCTCTGCTTTCATCCTCGGCGTGGTTTACACGTTCAAGGAGCTTATCCTTTGGAGTCTCTTTTGTTATTGCGGCCTCGCTATCGGGTAATGTGGATTGCAAGAATAGTTCTAGAGCATGGACGTCTTTGAGTATGTAGCCCGTCGAACGACCCGCTCCTGTTTTTTCGATTGCGCTGCAACTAACAAGCTGACCGAGGGTTCGTTTAACGGTAACCTCGCTGATATCGGGGCAGTTGGATCGGATGTCGGATTTCTTAATGACGCCGGGTCTCTGTTGAAATAGAACAGCGATGCGCGCTTGCTTCGACATGGGACGAGTGCTTGATTCAATTAAGGTACGCTGCTCGAGCTGTCGGTAGGCGGCCAGGGTTGTTCCGAGCATGAAACGGATAAAGGGTACTTCGGTGTTTTGATTTTCATTCCATCCAGCGGAGTTTGCAGCGAGGGCGTTGTAGTAGAGCGCCTTGTTGTCTTCAATAAGTCGTTCGATGCTGATGTAACGCGCAACGTCGTATCCAGTCTTTTCGAGTAGCAGCGTTGTAAGGAGCCGGCTCATCCTGCCATTGCCATCGTTGAAGGGATGAATGCTGACAAAATCGAAGATGAAGCGGAATGATATAAGGAGGGGGTCGCAAACTTGACGAGATAAGGCGTCGTTGAGGGACCGACAGGCTTCTTCGATAAGTCCGGGGGTTGCTAGGGCCGAAGGCGGCCTAAAGCGCACAAATCGATTGCCTTGATCGTCGATGGAGATGATTTCGTTATCGCTATCTTTCCAATGGCCCCCATACGAGATTGCTGTGTGTACCATGAGGTCACGATGCAACTGCAGAATGACCGATGGCGTTACGGGAATGGAATCGTGTTGCTCGTGAATAAGCGACAGTACATCTCGGTATCCAGCGATTTCTTCCTCTGCGCGGGAGCTTGGCTTGGCGGAATACGCCATGATTGCTTTGAGTCTTTTTTGGGTGGTAACAATTCCTTCAAGTCCGTTGGAGGATTGGGTGCTTTGGATCTTAGCTTCCTCCATAAGGGACGATAGAAGTTCGGGTTTGACTTGACTCAGAGCAAGCTGTCGGCCTTTATGCTCGCGTATCGAGAGGAGGAGGTTGGTGATTGGAGTTGCTTCGAGTTCCGCTGGGACTGTGGCGTAATTAAACCGGCGCATATGGCTCCTTTCAGTATCACGAACATATTTTCGGTATCATAATAACATGAAATGATACCGAAAGTATGTTCGTGATACTGAAAACAAGGAAAGAGGCGCGCTTCACAGCTGCTTGGAAAGCGCGGATTTGACTATCCAATTGTCTCAATCAGTAACGGTTGGGACCGAAAAACTCGGCCAAACGTTACAGATTGAGATTGTTTGGATTGGTTCGAACGTTTGTCTCGATCTGTAACAGTTAGACGGTTAAAAGTGGGCTACGTGTTACAGATTGAGATATTTCTGCCCGGGCGTTCTGTTTGTCTTGATCTGTAACAGCTAGGGCCGAAAATCCCTGCTAGATGTTACAAATCGAGACAAACGGCCTGCTCGGGTCGAGCCAAAACAAAAAAGCCGCATGCGAACCCGTGGAGGGATTCGCATGCGGCCGACAGGGGGTATGCGGCTTGAATTAGGCCATGAGCAGGCCGGTCTCCGCGACGTTCTTGTACCAGTACGCGCTCGCCTTGGGATAGCGCTTCTGGGTCTCGAAGTCGATGTAGAACAGGCCGTAGCGCTTGTTGTAGCCGTTGGTCCAGGAGAACTGGTCCTGCAGCGACCACACAAAGTAACCGTCGACGTTTACGCCGCCGTCGATTGCCTTGAGGATCCATGCGAGATGCTGGCGCATGTAGTCGATACGAGGGGCGTCGTCGATAAAGCCATCCTCGAAGTCGTCCTTATAGCCCATGCCGTTCTCGGTGATGTAGATCTTCTTGTAGTTGGGGTAATCGTTCTTAATGCGGAGCAGCAGGTCGTAGAGGCCCTCGGGATAGATGATCCAGTCCCAATCGGTGGTGGGTACGCCTTCGCGCACGCATGACTCGCCCACGCCCTTGAGGAACCAGCGCGAGGAGCCCTTGTCGCCGGTGCCATTGTGGTTGATGTCGTTTTCGCCCTCGGCGGCACGCAGGAACTGGCACTTGTAGGTGTTGACGCCCAGGCAATCGTTGTAGGGGAGCGCGGCGGTCAGCGCGGCGATGTCCTCGTCGCGGACGTCGAGCTCGCCGCCGGCGATATGGGCCAGCTTGGTCGCAGCCTCCATGGTGTCGGCTGCATAGTGGCCGCGGAAGGTGGCGTCGAGTACCCAGCGGTTGTTGATGACGTCGGCCATGCGGGCGGCCTCGCAGTCGGCGGCGTTGTTGGGGTCGAGGGGATACTTGGGCTCCAGGTTCTGGACAATGCCGATCTCGCCCTCAAAGCCGCCCTCATGGAAGGCGACGACAGCCTTGGCGTGGGCCACCATCATGTTGTGCATGAGCTGGAAGGCCTTGTCCAGGCGGTACTTCTCGCCGTGCGGCCAGTTGCCGACGATAAAGCTGCCCTCGGCGGTCGCGGGGATCTCGTTAAAGGTAAACCAGTGCTTGACCTCGGTGAACTCGGCAAAGCAGAACTTGGCGTACTCGACAAAGGCGTCGATCGTCGTGCGCGTCAAGAAGCCCTCGCCGCCGTTCTGGTAAAAGGCCTCGGGCGTATCGAAGTGATCGAGCGTGACATAGGGGATAACGCCGGCTTTGTTGCAGGTGGCAAAGAGCTCGTGATAGAAGGCGACACCCTCGGGGTTGATCTCGCCGGTGCCACTGGGGAAGATACGGCTCCAAGCGATGGAGACGCGAATGCCGTTAATGCCGAAGCGCTGGCACAGGTCAATATCGACCGGGTACTTGTTGTAGAAATCGCTTGCGGGGTCGGGGGAGAAGCGACCCTGAGCAGCCAGGAAATCGTCCCAGGGCACTTTGCCCTTGCCGTGCGTGCGGGTCTCGCCCTCAACCTGGTAAGCGGCGGTGGCGCCGCCAAACACAAAGCCGTCGGGGAACTGCATGGGGTTGGTCATGAGTCATCCTTTCTGTGGGATACGAATAGGGAGAGGTGCCCGAACTGGGGATCCGGGCACCAACAGAGGGGGAACTAGTCGAGGTTCTCGCGGAGCCACTTGATGGCGCCAGCGGGGTCGCGGGTAAGGTCGATATATTCCTTACCGCGGGGAGCGAGCAGCTTAATGCCCAGGCGATCGGTGTCGGCCTTCATGTCGTTGTAGTAGCTACGAACCTGCGGGGCAAGCACGATAACGTCGTACTGATCCATGATGGCAGTGTGCTGACCATAGGCGCCTGCGGAGGAAGCGATGTTCTCTCCGGTCTGCGCGGCACCTTCCTTGATGGCGTTGGCAAGCATGGCAGAGGTGCCGGCACCGGCGCACAGGACGAGGACCTTCAGGCCGTCGACATCCTTCTTAGCGGATGCGTCGGCGGCAGGCTCGGGCTGATCGGCGACAGGCTTGCTGTCGGCGGCAGCGGCGGTCGTCTCGACGGAAGCGGTGGTCTGCTCGACAGCGGGCGCAGGGGCGTTGGCGGCGATGGCAGCGGCACCATTGGACTCGAGACCCAGCTCGGCGGCTCGCTCGGCCTCCTGGTCGCAGAGCAGCTTATCGTATGCCTTCAAGAACGGCAGGTAGATGATGGCGTCCAGCAAGATGATGATCGCGACAAATACCAGGGCGATAAGCTGGAAGTTCGTGGTGATGAAGATGCCGATGGGGGCAGGGGTAGCCCAAGGCACCACGAAGGAGAAGCCGTTCATGCCCACGTTATCGATAAAGAACTTGGCAACACTCACGTTGACGCAGCCGGCGGCAACAAAGGGGATGAGCATGTAGGGGTTAAGGATCATCGGCGCGCCAAAGAGCAGCGGCTCGTTGACAGCAAAGGCAACAGGAACAATCGAGGCCTTACCGACGGCTTTGAGCTGCTTGGACTTCATAAAGAGAATCAGCAGAAGCGGCACGATGAAGGTGGCGCCGGTGCCGCCGAACTCACCCACGAGCGACATGTTAAAGGTGAGGGAGTGGGCGGGGTGGCCACCGGCCAGCAGAACCTGCAGGTTCTCGGCCTGGTTGGCAAGACGGATGGGGTCGATGCCCGGCTGGACGATCGAGGGGCCGTGGACACCGATGAACCAGAAGAACGCGGTGGCTGCCTGGATAAGGATAAGGCCAGGATAGGTTTCTGCTGCAGTGAAGAGCGGGGAGAGCAGCTTGATGAGCAGCTCGGAGAACGGAACGCCCATGAGGTTGCGCACGACGACATCGATGATGCCGCAGATGATGACGGCGCCGCCAAAGGGGATGATGTCGCGGAAGTTCTGAGCGATGGCGCCCGGGACCTCCTTGGGCAGCTTAATGGTCAGATCGCGCGAGACGCAGAATTTGTAGACCCACACGGTAATGAACGCGGCGATATAGGCCGAGAACAGACCGCGCGTACCCATGCTGGTGCAATCGAAGACCGAAAGCTCGGAGCCGTCGAACTTGGTGGTGAACTGCGTAACGGCGAGCAAAAGCATGCTGCACTGGGCGGCCACCATGGTGGAACCGTCGTTGAGCACTTTGCCGGCGGGCATGCGACGGTTCATGGATGCCGTGAAGTTCTTGGCGGTGGTGCCGGCAACCATGATGCCCATGACGCCCATGGTGAAGTTGTACAGCTTGTTGCACCAGTCGATGAGCGGCTGGGGCAGCGTGATGCCAACTACGCCAGGAAGGGTGGCGATCAACAGAAAGATCGAAGAGGTGAGGACGATGGGCATGCACCCAAGGAATCCGTCCTTAATGGCCTGGAGGTAGACGTTCCTCGAGATCTTCTCAAAGAACGGTTGATGCTTTTCGAGCATCTTTACGATGGCGTCCATAGAGCTCCTTTGCTACTTGATGCGCGATGCATGTGGATGGAACTGGTCGTCGATGGATGGTCAGGACTGCCCGGAAACCTTCCTGCTTAAGGAAGGCATTGCGAAATGACAACGTTGTCATTTCGCAATGACAACGTAAGACATTTTTGGAAGAGCAACAAGGATTTACGGGTGAGCGGTCGATATTGTCCGGTAAACGGTTGATTTATCAGTCAGGCAGGTAGTGTATGCTAGAACGCAAAAACAAGCGATGTAAAACCGACTGGAGAAGCAGTGGCAACGATGGACAAGAAAAATGTCTCAATGAACGATGTGGCAGTTGCCGCGGGTGTTTCTCTCAAGACGGTGTCGCGCGTGATCAACGAGCCCGATAGCGTGCGAGAGTCGACACGCGATAAGGTCCATGCGGCCATGGAGGCGCTCGGGTTTCGAACCAACTTTGCCGCGCGTTCGCTCAAGTTGGGCCGTTACGGGTGCATCGGCGTGGTGATGTTTCACTTGTCGGGCGGCGCCGTGGACATGATTGACGGTATCGCCGATGCCGCCGAAGAGCGAGGCTTTGCTCTCACGATGATCAAAAAGCGCGCTGGGGAGAAGATGACCCTTGCCGATGCGGCGCGCAGGATGTCGCAGCTTCCCGTCGACGGCATGATCTTCAACCTGCGTCAGATGGTCGATGACTTTGATACCTTTGAGGCGCCGAAAGACCTCAAGACGGTGATTATCACGCCGATGGAACATCCTACCTGCTCTACCGTTAGTGACGACCAAGAGGGCGGCGCGCGCATGGCGTGCGAGTACTTCTTGGATCATGGTCACAAGAACGTGTATTTCGTTTCGGGTAAGAAAGAGTCGCTGTCGAGCCAGTGCCGTATGAAAGGTTGGCGAGCGGCGCTCGAGGCGCGTGGCATTGAGCCGCCCGAGCCTCTGCAAGGCGATTGGAATGCGGATAGTGGCTATGCCGCGGGCCTTGTGCTTGCCGATAAACCCGATTGCACGGCGGTCCTCGCTGCTAACGACTGCATGGCAAACGGCGTGATGATGGC
>USJB01000002.1 GCA_900554905.1 uncultured Collinsella sp.
GGCAACGATGCCTTCGGATTTTTCTTCTTGTGCTGTCGTCGGTTTCTTGGTCATGATACGTTCCTGCAGAAATGAAAATGGCAGGGCAGGAGGGATTCGAACCCCCAACAGCCGGCACCAAAAACCGGAGTTCTACCGTTGAACTACGTCCCAATGTGTGGTGTTGCCCAAAAACAACTCGTTTAGTTTACCTAATCTGCGAGGGCATCGCAAACGCCGTCGAGCAGGCGTACGGCGAGTGTCTGCGCGTCGCTGGCCGTGAAGGTGCCGTTGTAGCGCGTCATGCCCGTGAGCTCAATGCGAATGCGTGCCGGCTTCTGCTGCGCGGCGACATTGGCAGTGCGGATGCGCTGGGCCAGGTTGTGGCACTCGGCGAGGGCGATCGTGGCGCGCGGCGCTGCATCTGCGGGCAGCTCATCGCTTGCGATCTCGAGCACTAGGTCAACGTCGGTTGGGACCTCGGAGTCGCAGAGCATCATGCCGCTGTTGTCGGTCGTTGCCGTGGCGATATTCCACATGCGCGACGCAACGCTGCGTGCGATGGGGTCCTCGCCGATAACGGCAATCTGGAAGCGCTCGAGCACGTTGGCGGCGCGAGCAAAACCGATACGGGACTCGGCTTCGGTGACCGAGGGCTTGCCCTCCCACACATGGTGCAGGCGGTTGATGTAGGCGTAGGTGTCCTGGAAGGCCATGCCGTCGGCAAACAGGCCGACATTTTCCTGGAACTGCTGCAGGGCGGCCTCGGTATGCGGACCAAAGTAGCCGTCGTCTTCGCCACAGGCAAAGCCCAAAACGTTGAGAGCGCGCTGCAGGGCCTGCACATCGGCGCCATGGAAATTGGGCATGCGCAGATAGAGAGTGCGGTCGCCCAGTTTATACGAGGCGTCTACCAGGGCACTCCAACAGGGGATGTCAACGGCGTGGCCGGCGGCAAGACCGCTGTCGAGCCTAAAGGTGCTAACGGCCTGCTCGGTGGTGGCACCAAAGTGCTTGTCGGCGACCTCGGTGGCATCAATCGTGTAGCCGAGCTGTAGGAGACGAGACTGCACGTCTTCGACGGCTGCTCCTTGCATGCCCGTTGTAATAGGTTCCATGAACGAACCCCTTTCGGCGTACCATTCGTACTATTTGAGCGTCTGTCGGATAGACAACGCAAAGGGATGCATAAACATGCACTCAACAGTGTAGCAAGTTGTGCCTAAATACGCTGCTGACAGGTTTTATAACCCCCGTTAGTTAAGGCGCTCCACAAAGAAATCTGCCATGGAGAGGAACAGCTCGCGTGCGTGCGGATCAAGCTCAACGTTCTCGATAGCCGCTTTGGCCTTAGCGGTCAGGTCGAGCGCGTAAGTGTGGGCGTAATCGATGGAGCCGGTCTCCTGGAAGATCTCCACGGCGCGTGCGAGCTGCGCGGGATCATCGGTGCCCGAGGAAAGAATCGCCTCGACCTCGTCGTGGTGGCGCTCATCAGAGAGGGCGTGTACGGCGACAAGCGTGCGCTTGCCCTCGGTGATGTCGGTGCGGAAGTCCTTGTTGGCGGCTTCCTTAGTGCCGACAAGGTTGAGCAGGTCGTCCTGAATCTGAAAGGCGAGGCCTGTGTGTAGGCCAAAGGCGCGCAGCGCTTCGATTTGCTCATCGCTGCCGCCGCCGATAATGGCTCCGGCGGCAAGCGGCGTGGCTCCGCTGTAAAACGCGGTCTTGTGCGTCGCCATGTCCAGGTAGTCATCAACCGAGATATCAAAGCGCCCGTCACGGACCCAACCCAGGTCGAGCGCTTGACCCTCGATGGTGCGGACGATCATCTCGGTAAGCTCGTGGAGCACGCGCAGCTTCACGTCGGACTCCAGCGTGGGGTCGTCGAGAACCGTCTTGGTGACCATGGTGAGCGCCAGGTCGCCGCAATTGATGGCAAGGCCCGTGCCCTCGGTAAGGTGCATGCAGGGCTTGCCTCGACGAAGCTGTCCGTTGTCGGCGATGTCGTCGTGGATCAGCGCGCCCGACTGGAAATGCTCGATGGCTGCCGCGGCGCTGCGGGCGCTCTCAAAGCTACCGCCCACTGCGGTTGCGGCGAGCATACAGATAAGCGGGCGGTGGCGCTTGCCGGCGTTGGCCGTAAAAGCCGAGAGCGGCGCATACAGGTAGCGCTCGATATCGGCAGAGGTCGCCTGTCCGTCAAAGAACGTGGCCAGATAGTCGTTAATCTGGTCAAAGTGCTGGGCTAAAAAGCTGGTAAACGGACTGGACACGGGTTCTCGCATTCTTTCTGAGGTTGCGTTGATGCAATATGCAGACAACATATTGCCACATTAGGGCGTTTGGCGCGGCAGTTTTGGCGATTTGGGACAACGGGCGTGCGTTTGATGGAGCGCGCCTAAATCAGCCCAAAATGCTCGAGCGCCGCAACGACACCGTCGTGATCGACGGTGTCGGTCACGTAATCGGCCTTATCCTTGAGATAGTCCGGCGCATTGCCCATGGCGATACCGACATCGACGGCGTTCATCAGCGAGACGTCATTGCTGGCGTCGCCGATGCCGTATACGGTTCCGTGGTGGGGATCGAGGGCGTCGAGTACAGACTGGATGCCCCCGCGCTTCGTGCATTCGCGGGGCGAGATTTCGGTTACCTCGAGTTCGAGCTCGTTAAAGCACAGCAGCGGCTCAAGTGCCTTATCTTGAGCGATGTGGTTGGCGAGTGATGTAGACATCAAGATCTTGTAGACACTGTAATGTTGCAGCTGCGTGACTGCGTCGCCCAGGGTGCGCGCGTATCCGGGAGCATCGGGCGCATCGGCACTCATGCGCACGACGCCGTTGAGGCCCTCAAAGCGGATGACCTCGCCCGATTGCTCAAGATAGGGGGCAAGATGCTGCAGCATGCTGGGCGTCATCGACAGATCGCGAATTGCGTGTCCGTTGATCTCGGCGTAACCGCCCGCAAGACAGACGATGCCGGTCCAAGGCAGCTCAAGAAGTTTGGGGTGGATGCAGCTGAGGGTACGTCCCGTGCAGATAAAGGCCATGTTGCCGTTGGCGACAAACTCGCGGATTGCCTGCGAAACCGCCTCGTTGGGATAGGGGGAGAGGTCCCGCTCGTCTTCGGGAAGGTCTTGGGCGAGCCTGGGGTCTTGCCAGGCGAGCGTTCCGTCGATATCGAAGAAGCAAATATCGCCGCGCTTATGGGCTGCGCTGGCGGCAGAGGAGGCCAAGGTGGTGGGCACAAATTCCGGCTCGAGGCCCATGATCTGGTCAAAATGCTCTTTAACGCGGGGAACGGAGATGCCGATGACCACCTGGGCGGTCTTGCCCGTAATGATGAGGCCCTTGGCGCCCACCGCGACAAACGACGCGTTATCTGCAACGATGGAAGGGTCTGCGACCTCGACGCGCAGGCGCGTGGCACAGTTGGTTGCGCCCACAATATTGCCAACATCACCTAAAAGCTGAATTACCCGCTCAGCGAGGACGTGATCTTGATCGGATCGACTATTGACTTCGTCATTGGGAGATTGCTCTTTGGCAAAGCCGCTTTCCGTTAAACGATCGATTGCCGCGCGATTGGCAACATGATCCTCGCGGCCCGGTGTCTTAAGGTCATAGACCAAGATGAGTGCTCGAAAACTAACAAAAAAGATGAGGCTAAAGGCAAGGCCGATACCGAGCGCCAAAAGATAGGCACCGGCATGCGTGCGCATGAGCGGAATAAAGTTGAAGGCTGCCATCTCCATGAGGCCGCCCGAGAAGATGCCGACGATGCCAAAGAGATTCATGGTTGTGGCAAGGCAAGACGATAAGACGGCGTAGAGAAAAAAGAGCCCGGGGTGGGTGAACATAAAGAGAAACTCGAGTGGCTCGGTAACGCCGCAAACCACCGAGGCGATGATGGCGGGAACAAGGATGACCCTGAGGCCAGCGCGGCGTTCTGGTTTTGCGGTGGAGTAGAACGCGGCTGCGATGGCGGGAAGGCCAAAGAGCTTGACCCAGCCGGTGGCGGTAAAACCGGCCCACGGCGCAAGTTCATTAAGGGGGCGCGTGCTATGGGAGAGGATGGGGAGCAAGCTGCTCCACGTGGCGTAGATGCCGTCGTTAATGACCAGGTTGTCGTAGTAGATCGGCATGTAGAGCAGGTGGTGCAGCCCCATGGGCTCGAGCGCTCGCTCCAAAAACACAAAGATGCCCACGCCAAAGGGGCCGACGCTCGTAAGTGCATGGCGCAGCGTTTCGGTCATTGCGTATACGGAGGGCACGATGGCGGCCGAGATGGCGGCAAGGGCGAACACGGCAAAAAAGCTGATGAGGTAGACCAGCGAGGAGCCCGAGAAGGTGCCGAGCCAATCGGGAACCTTGGCATCGTAGAAGCGGTCATGGATGGCGACGACGGTTGCCGATACCACCAGCGGGCCGATAATGCCGGTGTCGAGCGTCTTGATGCCGTCGATGACGGTGATACCGTTGGCGGGGGTCAAAGATGACGGGTACTTAAGCCCAAGGTTGTCTCCGCTCAGCTTAATGATCTCGCTCAAAAAGAAGCAATAGGCAAAATAAGCCACGAGCGCCTCGAGGCAACAACGTGCCGGTTGCTTTTGGGCAAGACCGATAGGCAGCGCTACGGCAAAAAGGAGCGGGAGGCGCTTAAAGACCGTCCACGAGCCGCGCTGGATGATGGCCCAAAAAACGTACCAAGGGGTTCCGTATACGGCTAGATCGCCGACGATGTCCGCAGTCGTTGCGAGAGCGGAGACGCCGACCATGAGGCCTGATATAGAAAACAGCATGGCGGGCGCGAACATTGCCCCGCCAAAGCGTTGGATTTTTTGCAGCATGTTCTGCCTTCCGAATATCGAGGCGCGTTGCGCGTGGTGAAACGTTTAAACAATGGATTCATTGTAGAGGACCAGACGATTGTTGTACCGGCAGTTTTGAGCGAAACCGATTTGGGCACGACAGAAACCGTCAACGGTTAAATCCTGTCGCTTTACCGATATTCGGTTTAAACAACTTTAAGAAATGCTATCCTGCCTAGCCATACATATTCATTAGAGGTGAAGTCATGCCAAAAGCGATTTACGAAGGAATCTACCGAGAAATACGCTCGCGCATCATTAATGGGACCTATGCGTTTCAGGAGATGCTGCCGACCGAAGCCGAGTTGACCGCGGAATTTGGCTGCACGCGCAATACCGTCCGCCGCGCTTTGAGCATGCTGGCCGACGGGATGTTTGTGCAGCCCATACACGGCAAGGGCGTGCGCGTTATTTGGCTTAAGGGCGAAACCGACATGTTGGGCGCACTCGAAGAGGTTGAGTCGTTTGGCGAGTTTGCAAAGCGCAACAATGCCGTTGCATCGACGGACGTTAAGTCTTTCGAACATCTGGTTTGCACCGAGCAACTCTCTCGTCACCTGGGCTTTAAGGTGGGCGAGGAGCTGATTCGTGTAGTGCGTGTCCGAAGCCTCAACGGCAACGCGCGCCAAGTGGACCATGGCTATTTTTTGGCGTCGATCGCCAAGGGCCTGACTCCCGAGATCGCGGCAGATTCTATTTACGGCTATCTGGAGCACAAGCGCGGTGTCAAAGTGATGGCGAGCCGTCGTACGGTGAGTGTCGAGCTCGCCAACGATGAGGACTGCAGCTATCTTGACCTCGGCAAATACAACTGCGTTGCCGTCATGGAGAGCCAGTCGTACACCTCGGACGGCATCTTGTTCGAGGTCACGCATGCCCGCACGCATCCCGAGATCTTCCACTACCGCGTCAACTCCAAGCGATAGCCGGCTAGCTCGCAGCCTGACGAGACTCATGGCCTCAAAGAGAAAACGCCCGGTCAAACCGACGGTACATCGGCTTGACCGGGCGTTTTCTCTGCATTAGATAACAAATAATTGTTTATACAAAACTTGTCAAGTATCAAGTTGAAATTACCGTTCACCGAAGTTTTTCTACCGCTCTAGTAATACTTGTTCAAACAACTAGCCAAATAGCGTATCGTTCAAATCAGCAAAAGGGGCAAAGTCCCCGAGCCAATCTCCGAAGGCGGCGGCAAAGGGTGCCGCCACGGTGTGAAAGGGTGGATTGTAATGAAGAACGAAATGAGCAGAAGGCAGTTCCTGGGCTTTGCTGGTTCCGCGGCTGCAGTTCTTGGTCTGGGCCTCGTGGGTTGCGGTGGTTCTGCCGGCTCCGGCTCCTCTGCTTCTGGTGACGCTGCCGAGGTCTACTTCCTCCAATTCAAGCCCGAGGTCGACAAGGAGTGGAAGGAGATCGCCAAGGCCTATAAGAAGGAGAAGGGCGTCGAGGTCAAGATCGTGACCGCCGCCTCCAACACCTACGAGGAGAAGCTCAAGTCCGAGATGTCCAAGAGCTCCGCTCCGACCCTGTTCCAGGTCAACGGCCCCACCGGTCTTAAGAACTGGAAGGATTACTGCGCCGACCTGTCCGATACCAAGCTCCGCGGTGAGCTCATTGACGACTCCCTGGCTCTGCAGTCCGACGGCAAGGATGTGTGCATCGACTGGGTTCAGGAGAGCTTCGGCATTATTTACAACAAGCAGCTGCTCGAGAAGGCTGGCTACAAGGCCGAGGACATCAACTCCTTCGACAAGCTGAAGGCTTGTGCCGACGACATCCAGGCCCGCAAGGACGAGCTTGGTGTCGAGGGTGCCTTCACTTCCGCCGGCATGGACGACTCCTCCAGCTGGCGCTACACCACCCACCTTGCCAACATGCCGCTCTACTACGAGTTTGAGAAGGAGCACAACCAGGAGGACGACGAGATCAAGGGTGAGTTCCTCGACAACTACAAGCAGATCTTCGACCTGTACATCACCGACTCCACCTGCGATCCTTCGCAGCTTGCTTCCAAGACCGGCGACGACGCCACCAACGAGTTCGCAACCGGCAAGGCCGTCTTCTACCAGAACGGCTCTTGGGCCTACTCTGACCTCGTCAAGGCCGGCATGACCGACGATCAGATTGGCATGATGCCCATCTACATCGGTGTTGACGGCGAGGAGAACCAGGGCCTGTGCTCCGGCGGCGAGAACTACTGGTGCGTCAGTTCCCAGGCTTCCGAGGATGCCCAGAAGGCCACCGAGGACTTCATGTATTGGTGCGTCACCGCTGACACCCCGACCAGCATCATCGCCGACAAGATGGGTCTGACCGCTCCGTTCAAGAGCGCCAAGGAGACCACCAACGTCTTCTCGCAGCAGGCCGTTGCCATGGCCAAGGACGGCAAGAAGACCGTCGCTTGGGACTTCGTCTACATTCCCTCCGAGGAGTGGAAGAAGAACCTCAAGCAGGCTCTGATTGCCTACGCTGCCGATAACAGCAAGTGGGACGGCGTCAAGAACGCCTTCGTCGATGGCTGGAAGACCGAGAAGGCCGCTTCCGAGTAAGCAGTTGCTGCCCAAGCTATCTGATTAGCGACAGGGGGCGGGCAGACGTTGGTTTGCCCGCCCCCTGCATATTGAAAGGACCCTTTTATGGGCAAAGCACTCAAGCGCTGGTGGCCGCTCTTTATGCTGCCCACGTGCCTGGCGTTTATGATCGGGTTCGTGATCCCTTTTATCCAGGGCTTCTATCTCTCGTTCTGCCAGTTTATTATCATTAGTAACGCGCACTTTGTCGGTATCGAGAACTACGTGCGCGCGCTGTCCGATCCGCAGTTCTCCACGTCGTTCTTCTTTACCGTGGCGTTTGCCTTCCTGTCGACGGTGCTCATCAACGTGATCGCCCTGGCCATTGCGCAGGCGCTCACCCGCAAGGCGCTCAAAGGCACCAACATCTTCCGTACGATCTTCTTTATGCCGAACCTGATCGGCGGCATCGTGCTGGGCTACATTTGGCAGATTCTGATCAACTGCCTGCTCTCCAACATCGGCGCCGACCTTATCGCCCTTAACTCTGCTGCTGGCTTCTGGGGCCTTATCATCCTGACCCTGTGGCAGCAGGTCGGCTACATGATGATCATCTACATCGCTGGTCTGCAGTCCATTCCGTCCGACTACATCGAGGCCGCCAAGGTCGACGGTGCCACGGCATGGCAGACGTTTTGGAAGGTTAAGATCCCTAACCTGATGCCGACCATCACCATCTGCCTGTTCCTGTCCATCACCAACGGCTTTAAGCTGTTCGACCAGAACCTCGCCCTTACCGGCGGCGCCCCCGCGCACTCCACCGAGATGCTCGCCCTGAACATCTACAACACGTTCTATTCGCGTGCCGGTATCGCATGGCAGGGCATTGGTCAGGCCAAGGCGGTTATCTTCTGCATCCTGGTCGTGGCCATCTCCATGATCCAGCTTAAGGCCACGAGGTCCAAGGAGGTGCAGCAGTAATGAAACGCGATAAGGTTATCAACCGCGCGCTCTCGATTTTCTTTACGATCCTGTCGCTCGCGTGGATCTACCCCGTGTTCATGATTGCGCTTAATTCTTTTAAGAAAGCGACCGCAATCAGCACCACCACGGCATTCGATCTGCTCACGCCCGAGACGTTCAACGGCCTCGCAAACTACATGCACGCCCTTAACGAGCAGGGCTTTGCCTCGGCATTTATGTACTCGCTCATCATCACGGTCACGTCGGTCGTGCTGATCTTGGTGTGCTGCTCCATGTGCGCTTGGTACGTGGTTCGTGTCAACAACAAGATCTCGAACTTCTTCTATTACCTGTTCGTGTTCTCGATGGTCGTGCCGTTCCAGATGCTCATGTTCACGCTGTCCAATTTGGCGGACCGCATCGGCTTCAACACGCCGTTCAACATCTGCTTTATCTACCTCGGCTTTGGCGCGGGCCTGGCGGTCTTTATGTTCGCCGGTTTTGTAAAGAACATCCCGCTCGAGATCGAGGAGGCGGCCATGATTGATGGCTGCAACCCGGTCCAGGTGTTCTTTAAGATCGTCCTTCCCATCATGAAGCCCACCTATCTTTCGGTCGGCATCCTCGAGACCATGTGGGTCTGGAACGACTATCTGCTGCCCTACCTTACGCTCGACTCCACCAAGTACAAGACCATTCCTATCTTGATCCAGTACTTCCGCGGCGGCTACGGCCACGTCGAGCTCGGCCCCATGATGGCCTGCATCATGATGGTCGTTATCCCCATCGTTATCATGTACATCCTCTGCCAGAAGTACATCATCGACGGTGTGGTGGCAGGTGCCGTCAAGGGCTGATGCCGTAACTGTTTTGCAAGTTTCTGCGGCGCCCCTCAGCGCGGCGCCGCATATCGAAAGGTAGAGACATGGCCGAGATCGTTCTCAAACATGTTCAGAAGGTGTATCCCAACAACGAGTCAAAAAAGAAGGGCTTCTTTGGCAAAAAGAAGAAGACCGAGGAGAAGAAGCACAACCTCAAGGTTACCGAGGACGGTGTGCTCGCTGTAGAGGACTTCAACCTCACCGTTCACGACCAGGAGTTCGTCGTCCTCGTTGGCCCCTCTGGCTGCGGTAAGTCCACGACGATGCGCATGGTCGCCGGCCTGGAGGACATTACCTCGGGCGATGTGCTCATCGACGGCAAGCGTGTCAACGACGTGGCGCCCAAGGACCGCGACATCGCCATGGTGTTCCAGAGCTACGCTCTGTACCCCAATATGACGGTGTACGAGAACATGGCATTTACGCTCGAGCTCAAGAAGGTTCCCAAGGACGAGATCGACCGCAAGGTTCGCTCTGCTGCCGAGATTCTGGGCATTACCGAGTACCTCGACCGTAAGCCCAAGGCGCTCTCCGGCGGCCAGCGCCAGCGTGTCGCTATCGGCCGCGCCATCGTGCGTGACCCCAAGGTCTTCCTGATGGACGAGCCGCTGTCCAACCTGGACGCCAAGCTTCGTAACCAGATGCGTGCCGAGCTCATTAAGCTGCGCCACGAGATCAAGGGCACGTTCATTTATGTTACTCACGACCAGACCGAGGCTATGACCCTCGGTGACCGTATCGTGGTCATGAAGGACGGCGTTGTCCAGCAGATCGCCACGCCGCAGGAGGTCTTCAACCATCCCGCGAACATCTTCGTCGCCGGCTTCATCGGCGTGCCGCAGATGAACTTCTTCGATGCCCAGCTGGTGCGCTCGGGCAACGGCTTTACCGTCAAGACCGAGGATATGAACGTGGCACTCGCCCCCGAGACTTGCGCTCAACTTGCCCTCAACTGGGACGGCGGCGACGTGAAGGAGATTACGGCCGGCGTGCGTCCCGAGCAGATCCTGCTTGCTGACAAGGGCGAGGAGGGCGCGCTCCAGGGTACCGTCGAGGTGACCGAGCTCATGGGCTCGACCGAGCATGTCCACGTGACCGCTCCCGACGGCCAGTTTGTTCTGATTATCCCCGTCGTCGACCTCGAGGCCAAGGGCGCGCTCAAGGCTGGCGACACCATCTGGTTCAAGTTCGAGAAGAACGCGACCCACCTCTTCGATAAGGTCTCTGGCAAGAACCTTATCTAGGCCCGGTGCATCCAGGCCCTCCCTTTGGGCGACTGCGGTATTGCCATCCTTTTGCCGCGGTCACATATAAGGCTCCCCTCCCGTCCACTGGGCGAGAGGGGAGCCTTTCTTTGTGTCGGGGCTGTCTGACCGGTCGTTTGTCTCGATCTGTAACGGGTAGGGCCGATTTCGGACGTTAGATGTTACAGATCGAGACGGTTCCGCTGAGCTAACCATTTCATCTAAATCTGTAACACCAAAGGTGAATTTCAGCCGCTAGATGTTACAGATCGAGATAAACCCAAGGGGAGGGGCCGGTATGTCTCAATCTGTAACAGCTGGGACTGTTTTTACCGAGTAGTTGTTACAGATCGAGATTGTTTGGCCGAGTTGGGTCGCAGGGTAACGTGCGGGCACAAAAAACGGAGCCGTGTTGCCACGACTCCGTTTCTCAAGAGGATGGGTAAGGGAAGCGAAATTAGCTCAGGTGCCAAATCTCGTCGTTGTACTGGGAGATCGTGCGGTCGGACGAGAAGGTGCCGGCGTTGGCGATGTTGATCAGCGCCTTGCGCATCCAAGCGTCCTGGTCCTCGTAGTCGGCCAGCACGCGCTCCTTGGTCTGGATGTACTCCTCGATGTCGAGCAGGGCCATAAACCAGTCCTTGCCCTTAATGTCGTCGTGCAGGCGCTGCAGGCGCTCGGCGTTGCCGGTCGCCATAAAGGCCGGGTTGGTGAGGAAGTCCACCAGTAGCTTGATGCCGGGCTTGCGGTAGAGCGCGCCGGCGTCATAGGTGCCGTCGGCGTAGAGCTGCTCGACCTGTTTGGACGAGGCACCAAAGGTATAGATGTTCTCGTCGCCCACGAGCTCGGCAATCTCCACGTTGGCGCCGTCGAGCGTGCACAGGGTTAGGGCGCCGTTGAGCATGAACTTCATGTTGGATGTGCCGCTCGCCTCCTTGGAGGCCAGGCTGATCTGCTCGGAGATGTCAGCAGCGGGGATCACGCGCTCGGCAGCGGTGACGTTGTAGTTCTCGATCATGACAACCTGCAGGTAGGGAGCTACGTCGGGGTCGTTTGCAATCCACTGCGATAGCGTCAGGATCAGATGGATGATGTCCTGGGCGATGGTGTAGGCAGGCGCCGCCTTGCCGCCAAAGATGATGGTGACGGGGTGCTTAGGTCTGTTGCCGTTCTTGATATCGAGGTACTTCCAGATGATGTAGAGCGCGAGCATCTGCTGGCGCTTGTACTCGTGGATGCGCTTGACCTGGACGTCGATGATGGCGTTGGAGGGAATGGTCACGCCCTGCTCGAGCGCCATGAACTGGCGCATGATGGCCTTGGCCTCGACCTTGGTGGCGGCCAGGCGCTCAAGAACGTCCTTGTCGTCGGCGAACTTGGCGAGTTTGCTCAGATCGCCGGTGCTGCGCCAGTCGGTGCCGATCACATCGTCGAGCAGGCTGGCGAGCGCGGGGTTGGCCCCATGGATCCAGCGGCGGAAGGTGATGCCGTTGGTCTTGTTGGAGAACTTCTCGGGATAGATCTCGTAGAACGGATGAAGCTCGGTGTCCTCCAGGATCTTGGTGTGGAGGGCGGCTACGCCGTTGATGGAGAAGCCAAAGTGGATGTCCATGTGGGCCATGTGGACGGTGTCGTATTCGTCGATGATGGCGACGCGTGGGTCGTCGTGCTCGGCCTTGGCGATCTCATCGAGCTTGACGATAATGTCGGCGATGGCAGGGGAGACCTTCTGCAGGCTGGCGAGCGGCCACTTCTCGAGCGCCTCGGCAAGAATCGTGTGGTTAGTGTAGGCGACCATGGAGCGTACGATGGTCACGGCCTCGTCAAACTCGATGCCATGCTCGGTGGTGAGCAAGCGAATGAGCTCGGGGATGACCATGGTGGGGTGCGTGTCGTTGATCTGGACCACGGCGTAGTCGGCCAAGTCGTGCAGATTGCTGCCGCGCTCGATGGCCTCGTCGATCAGGAGCTGGGCGGCGTTGCTCACCATGAAGTACTCCTGGTAGATGCGAAGCAGGCGGCCCTGCTCGTCGGAATCATCCGGATAGAGGAACAAAGTGAGGTTCTTGGCGATTTCGGTCTTGTCGAAGTCGATGGAGCTGCCGGGGACCAGACCGTCGTCGACACTTGCCAGGTCGAACAGGCGTAGGCGGTTTTTGGTGGGCTGGCCATAACCGGGCACATTGATGTTGACGAGCTTGGAGGTAACGGCAAAATCGCCGAACTCGACGGTGTAGGAGCGGTCATCGTCGACTAGGATGTCCTGCTCACCGAGCCACTCGTCGGGGACGGCCTTCTGCTGGTTGTCGACAAAGCGCTGGCGGAACAGGCCGTAATGGTAGTTGAGGCCCACGCCATCGCCGGTCAAGCCCAGCGTGGCGATGGAATCCAGGAAGCATGCGGCCAAGCGGCCCAGGCCGCCGTTGCCGAGTGACGGCTCGACCTCGAATTCCTCGATCTTGTTGAGGTCGTGGCCTGCGGCGGTGAGCTGGTCCTTAACCTCGTCGTAGATGCCGAGGTCGATCATGTTGTTGATGAGCAGCTTGCCGATCAAAAATTCGGCGGAAATGTAATAGAGCTTTTTCTTGCCGTTGTTGAGCGGGCGGGCGGCGGAGCGCTCCTGCACGAGTTTGACCAGCAGCTTGTAAATGCGACGGTCGTCGAGCTGCTCGAGCGAGGTGCCAAAAGACTGCTCGGCGAGTTCCATGAGGTTAATTTGGGGCATGTTTTCTCCTGTGATGGGTTGTTTCATGTCTGCAATTCATAAGAAGCCCGCGCGAGGGGATTGGGGTGGCCTCGCGCGGGAAAAGCAAGCGCGTCCGCACGGTGGGGAGGGGTCGGGCGCGGTGGCTCCTATTGAGGAAGCTCGATTTCGGCTTCCGACGGGATGCGGAAGTAGGTCTCGGTCCAGTCGGTGAGTTTGTGCTCGAGCTCGCGGGTGATGGCGCCGTCGAGCATGCGCCAGGTCCAGTTGCCGCCCAGCGTGGCAGGGGTGTTGATGCGCGCCTCGTTGCCCAAGTTGAGCAGGTCCTGCATGGTGTAGATGCACGTGTCGCTCACGCTGGCGGCGATGGTGCGATTGAGTGCATCTGCCATGGGTTCGCCGGCCTGCTGATGGGTGTACAGGGCTGCCTGCTCGCGCTGACGCGGGGTGGCCGTTCCCTCAAACCAACCGCGCGCCGTCTCGTTGTCGTGGGTGCCCACATAGGCGACGGTGTTGGCGATGTAGTTATGCGGCAGGTAGTACGAGTTGGTGCCCTCAAAGGCGAACTGCAAGATCTTCATGCCGGGGAAGCCCGAGTTGTCGCGCATGTCGATGACGCCGGGGGTGAGGAAGCCCAGGTCTTCGGCGATGATGGGCAGCGTGCCGAGCTTTTCCTCGAGCGTCTTGAAGAACTTGAGGCCGGGACCCTGCGTCCACGAACCGTAGGACGAATCGGGCGAGGAGAACGGCACCTCCCAATAGGCCTCGAAGCCGCGGAAGTGATCCAGGCGGATGATATCGTACATGTCGAGGGCGGCGCGGATGCGGCCCTCCCACCAGGAGAAACCGTCGGCTTCCATGGCGTCCCAGTCGTAGATGGGGTTGCCCCAGTACTGGCCGGTGGCCGAGAACTGGTCGGGCGGCGTGCCGGCGACGCTCACGGGATTGCCGGCGGCGTCGATCTTAAAGAGCTCAGGCGTCGCCCACATCTCGACGGAGTCACGCGAGACATAGATGGGCAGGTCGCCGATGATGAGAATGTCGCGCTCGTTGGCATAGGCCTTGAGGCGGCTCCACTGGCGATCGAAGAAGTACTGCGTCATCTGGTGGTAGAGCATGCGCGCGGGATGGGCGGCGCAGACCTTGGCAGATGCTTCGCCGCGGGTGCGCAGTTCTGCGGGCCACTCCCAAAACGCCTTGAGTCCGCACTCCTCTTTGACGGTCATGAACTCGCAGTAGGGGATGAGCCAGTCCTCGTTGGCTTGGATAAAGTCATCAAAATCGACCGGCTTGTCGGCAGCAAAGCGCTCGGCGGCTCGGTCGAGAATCTGACGGCGGCCGCCAAAGATAGCACCGTAGTCGACATTGCTGGGATCGGAGCCCAGGTACACGCCGTCGATATCGTGCTGCTCCAGATAGCCGGCCTCGATAAGCTCGGCAAAGTCGATAAAGTTGGGGTTGCCTGCGCGGGCCGAGAACGACTGATAGGGCGAGTCGCCATAGCTCGTCGTCGTAAGGGGCAGAATCTGCCAATAATGTTGTTTGCACGAGGCGAGAAAATCGACGAAGTCGTAGGCATTCCAGCCAAAGCCGCCGATTCCGTATGGTCCGGGCAGAGATGAGACGGGCATGAGGACGCCGCTTGCACGCTCCATGAATGCGCTCACCAACCTTCTTGTTGTGGGGTCGGCCTGCCGATGGGTGTGCAGTCCGCCTCCGATGTTCTGATTCGATACGCCTATTGTAAAACATGTTGTTTAAACATGTACAGGCAAGATAAAAAAGTTGGTCGATTTTCGGCGAATGGTTACATGCCATGAAAAAAGCCCCGACCTCACGACGTGAGATCGGGGCAAGAACGCTATGTAGGTTTTTTGCTACTCGGCGTCGGCGAAGCCGTTGGGGTTGTGGCTCTGCCAGTTCCAGCTATCGCGGCACATGTCCGCGATGTCGTACTGGGCCTTCCAACCCATCATGCGCTCGGCCTTGGAGGCATCGCACCAGTTGGCAGCGATGTCGCCGGCGCGGCGCTCGCGGATCACGTAGGGCAGCTCCTTGCCACAAGCCTTGGAGAAGGCGGCAACGACCTCGAGTACCGAGGTGCCGGTGCCGGTGCCCAGGTTAAAGATCTCGACGCCGGTCTTGCCGTTCATCCAGTTAAGGGCGGCGACGTGACCAGAGGCCAGATCGCACACGTGGATGTAGTCGCGCACGCCGGTGCCGTCGGGGGTGGGGTAGTCGTTGCCAAAGACCTGAACGGCCTCGAGCTTGCCCACGGCGACCTGGGCGACATAGGGCACCAGGTTGTTGGGGATGCCCTTGGGATCCTCGCCGATCAGGCCCGACGGATGGGCGCCGATGGGATTGAAATAACGGAGTAGCACGACGTCCCACTCGGGGTCGGCGGTGTGGACGTCCATGAGGATCTGCTCAATCATCCACTTGGTCCAACCATAGGGGTTGGTCGCGGGCTTCTTAGGATCCTCCTCGGTGACGGGCGGGTTGTCCGGGTCGCCGTAGACGGTCGAGGAGCTCGAGAAGATGATGGACTTGCAGCCATGGTTGCGCATGACGTCGATGAGCACCAGGGTGTTCTCGATATTGTTGTGGTAGTACTCGACGGGCTTGCTCACCGACTCGCCGACGGCCTTAAAGCCGGCAAAGTGGATGACGCGGTCGATCTGATGGGTATCGAAGATCTTGTTCATCGCATCGCGGTCGAGCACGTTGGCCTCGTAGAAGGTGAGGTTCTTGGCGGCCTCGTCGCCCACGATGGTCTTGACGCGGTCGATGGCAACGGCGCTGGAGTTGGAGAGGTCATCGACGACGACAACCTGGTAGCCGCCCTCGAGCAGCTGAACGACGGTGTGCGAGCCGATAAAGCCGGCGCCACCGGTAACGAGGACACAGGTGTCTTTGGGGTCGAGTGCTTTGGACATGTAGTCTCCTATCGAATCAGGAACACTTCTTGAGGGGAGTATAGCGCAGCTGGGGGCGCCCAAAACACGCGGGGCAGGAAAACCAGAGGATTGATGTTAACGTACTCATAGGGTGTTATTTGCATAATTCTTACCTTTGGTGTGGGACGTATTTGCGAGCCGCTGACCATACTTTTCCAGCCGTTCGTGGAAATAGTTGGGACAAGCGCGATGTGCGTTAATATGTTTGAATTGAGCGACATATAAATAAGCATGTAACGGAGTACATATGTCACCGAACAACGATTCCATTTTTACGCAGGAGCTTTCGCGCCGCACTGCCCTTAAGGCTCTTTTCGGCGCCGCTTCCGCGGCTGTTCTTTTTGGCCTGCCCGCCCGCGCCCATGCGGCTGAGGCCAGCCAAGAAACCACCGACAAACTGAATGCCGCCCAGGCCCAGCTCGACGAGGTCCAGGCCCAGCTCGACAGCATCGCAAATGAGTATGCGGCGCTGGCCAACAAGAATGCCCAGACCCTCAGCGATATCGAGGGCGTGCAGGGCCAGATTGACGAGACGCAGGCTCAGATCGACACCAAGAAGTCCGAGCTCAAAGAGAAGCGTAACGATCTTTCCGATCGCGTGGCGGCAAGCTACAAGTCGGGTGGCACCAACATCCTGTCGTTGCTGCTCGCTTCTGGTTCGTTTGAGGAGCTCGTCGCCAACGCGCATTACGTCGAGAAGATCAACAAGAGCGACCGCGACGCCATCGAGGACATTCAGACCATCCAGGAAGAGCTCGATGCGCAAAAGACCGAGCTCGAGTCGCAGAAGGCCGACTTGGAGAAGCTCAAGGACCAGCAGACTGCTCAGATGCAGGACATGCAGGCCAAGCAGCAGGAGGTCCAGACGGTTCTGAACGGCCTTTCCGACGATGTCAAGGAGCTCATGGCTCAGCGCGATTCCGAGATTCTTGCTGCCGCTCAGGCCGAGGAGGCTGCCAAGAAGGCTGCCGCTGCCGCGGCTGCCGCGAACAAGAACAATTCCTACTCGGGTGGTTCGAGCTCGGGTGGCGGATCGTATGCGCCCGGAACTCCGCAGCAGAATGCCGGCTCGGGCAAGCAGCAGGCTGTCGTCAACGCGTGCTACTCCACGCCTTCGCCGGGTCAGAACTGGTGCGCGGCGTGGGTCACCAATGTCTTCCGTAACGCCGGCGTTGGCTACTTTGGCGGCAATGCGTGCGACATGTTTAACGCTTGGTGCTACAGCTCCAATCGTTCGGCACTGCAGGTGGGCATGATCGTGGCCGACTCATCGCATAGCGGCACGGGTGCTCCGGGCCTTATCTACGGTCATGTGGGTATCTACGTTGGCGGCGGCATCGTTATGAGCAACGAGGGAGCCATTACGTCTAAGTCGCTTGATTCGTTTATTAGCTTCTATGGCACTGGCTCTGGCGTGCGTTGGGGCTGGCTTGGCGGTATTGCGCTGTCGTAGCTGCGGCTTGGTCCGGGACAGTCCGAGAGGCATAAGGTTGCCTGCTCGGGCAGTCCTGCTCGCACGGAGAGCACATTAAGTGCTCTCCGGCTCGTGCGGAACTCGCGATCGATGTTGCCCTATACGCCCGCCCAGGTCCTTGGGTAACGGTGCTTGCGAACGTCGCTCTGCTCGTTCGCTTTTTGATCTGGAGAGCCGGGTGGGCTGATAAATAGATATGGCAAGGGGCTCTCCCGCACATGGACGGGAGAGCCCCTTGTTGCGTTTGGGTTGTTGGTGCGACCTACAGGTGGCTGATGATCAGTTCCATCTTGCCTTCGAGGCCGATGGAGCTGACGGTGCTCGGGGCCAGCAGGTGGCTTCCCTTGTGGACGGGGTCGCCGCAGACGGTGCCTTCGCCGTCGATGACCGACAGACACATGAAGGGCCAGCGCTGGTCGAGGGTCTTGCTGCCGTCGACACGCACGCGATCGACGGTGTAGCAGGAGTTAGACTCGAGCTCGGTCACGCCATCGACCTCGGGTGCGGTTACCGTGCCGTCGGTCGGAGCCTGAGCATCAAAGTCGATGCAATCGAGGCTCTGCTCAATGTGCAGTGGGCGCAGCTTGCCGTCGGTGCCGGGGCGGTCGTAGTCGTACAGACGATACGTCACGTCGCTCGACTGCTGCGTCTCCAAAATGAGCGTGCCGGTCTTGATGGCATGCACGGTACCGGAATCAATCTGGAAAAAGTCGCCCTTGTGGATCGGCAGCACGTTGAGCATGTCGTCCCAACGTCCTTCCTCGATCATTTGTGCGGCCTCGGCGCGGTCGTGCGCGCGCTGGCCGACAATGATCGTGGCACCGGGTTCGCAGTCCAGCACATACCAACACTCGGTTTTGCCCAGGCTACCGTTCTCGTGCTCGGCAGCGTACTCGTCGTTGGGATGAATCTGGATCGAAAGGTCGTCCTTGGCGTCCAGAATCTTAATGAGCAGCGGGAACTCCTTGCCCTCGCAGTTGCCAAAGAGCTCGCGATGCTCGGCCCACAGCCACGACAGCGTGTGGCCGGCATACGGGCCCTCCGCAATCTGGCAGTCGCCGTTGGGGTGGGCCGAGATGGCCCAGCACTCACCGATGGGGCCATCGGGAATGTCGTAGCCAAATACGGTTTCGAGCTGGCGACCGCCCCAGATCTTCTCGTGGAAGATCGGCGTCAGCTTAATCAAATCGGACATGTTCATACCCCCATTGTGTTGCGCGGGCGCTGCACAAAACAGCTCAAAGCGAGCGCCCGGATGACTACAAAAACCTATGCCAACGTTACGTTGTGCAACTCAAAGCGGTCGCCAACGTTGCGCGAGACCGAATACTCAAAGGCGGCGCCGCTGTCCAAAAAGCCAATCTGGGTGAGCTCGAGCAGGGGAGAGCCAGGCTTGGTGTCCAAGCGCTCGGCTTCTTCCTCGGTTGCTGCCACGGCGCGAATGGTACGGTGGAAGCTCGAAATTTTCAGCCCGCATTGCTCGCGGATGAAATGGTAGACCGATCCGTACAGGTCCTTCTTTTTAAGGCCTGGAATCAGCTCGAGGGGCATGTAGGTGTACTCGATAACGATGGGCTTCTCATCGGCCTGACGCACGCGCACGATGTGATAGGCAAAGTCATCCTCGGCAATTCCCAGCTGGGCTGCGATGTCCGCTGGTGGATTAACAATCGAGAAATCGTAGACCACCGAGGTCACCTTTTCCCCGCGGTGCTCATACGAAAAGCCCTGGGCACGGTCGTTTTTGCCCTGGAAAAACGCCTGGCCGGGAAGTCCCGCCGTGTCCTTAACGTAGGTACCCGATCCGCGTCGGCTGGTAATAAGACCTTCCTCGGTGATTTGCTCGATAGCTCGTTTGACGGTGATTTTGGAAACGCTATAGAGCTCGCAGAACTCAACGACGGTGGGAAGCTTGTCGCCCGGTTTAAGAGTGCCATCCTCGATGCTTCGACGAATATCTGCAGCTATCGCCTCGTATTTGGGAATCATTGAACCTCCTTTCCGACATATATCAATACGCAAGTAAGTATAACCCTTAACAAGGCACCCATATAACCTTTATCTAAGAAGATCGAGAAAGAAAAAAGAAAAAGACGCTTTACTTTTAGAATTAGAGCGCTATAGTTTAAGCAACGAACGGAATCTTTCCGCAGAACAGGATCGACCGTTTGGGGACGGTTTTGTTTTGGCGGGTTGGATATCGGTATGGCCGGTGCGCGCCCGCGCCGGATAACCTGCCAAAGCAAACCCGTCTCCAACCGGAAGCTCTAGAACACGAAAGCGAGGACTTTGATGGCACAGTATCAGCTGCCCAACGACTTCTTCTTTGGCGCTGCTATGTCCGGCCCGCAGACTGAGGGTCAGTGGAACCAGGGCGGCAAGCTCGAGAACCTGTGGGACACCTGGTCCATCCAGGATCTGGGCTCGTTCTACAACTGCGTTGGCTCTTACGCCGGCAATGACTTTATGGCCAAGTACCAGGAAGACCTTCGCATTTTGAAGGACTTGGGTCTGGATACCTATCGCACTTCCATCCAGTGGAGCCGTCTGCTCGATGCCGACGGCAACCTCAACGAGGAAGGCGCCGCGTGGTATCACGAGTTGTTCCGCGCCTCTCGCGAAGCCGGCCTGGAGCCGTTTGTCAACTTGTACCACTTTGACATGCCCACCTACCTTTTTAACCGTGGCGGCTGGGAGAGCCGTGAGGTTGTCGAGGCTTACGCACATTACGCCGACGTCGCCTTCCACGAGTTTGGCCAGGAGATCAAGTACTGGTTCACCTTTAACGAGCCCATCGTCGAGCCCGAGCAGCGCTATCAGGAGGGCGTGTGGTTCCCGCAGCTCCACGACTTTAGCCGCGCTCGCACCGTGCAGTATCACATCTCGCTGGCACATGCGCTGGCCGTGGCCAACTACCGTCGCGCCTATGACGAGGGCGCCGTTCGCAGCGATGCCAAGATCGGCATGATCAACTGCTTTACCCCGGTCTACACCAAGGAGAACCCCAGCGAGGCGGACCTCGAGGCCGTGCGTATGACCAGCGGCATCAACAACCGCTGGTGGCTCGACCTCATCACCAAGGGCGAGCTTCCTGCCGACGTGCTCGACAGCCTGGCCGAGGGCGGCGTTAAGCTCCCGTTCCGCGCCGGCGACCAAGAGATCCTTAAGCAGGGTGTTGTCGACTGGCTCGGTTGCAACTACTACCACCCCACGCGCGTTCAGGCGCCGGCGAGCAAGGTCGACCAGTACGGCCTGCCGCACTTTGCCGACGAGTACGTATGGCCCGACGCCGTTATGAACGAGAGCCGCGGCTGGGAGATCTACCCGCAGGGCCTCTACGACTTTGGCATGGACTGCGCTAAGAACTACCCCGATCTTGAGTGGTTCGTTTCCGAGAACGGCATCGGCATCATGGACGAATACAAGAACCGAGACGCCGAAGGAACCATCCAGGATGACTACCGCGTCGACTTTGTACGCCAGCACCTGGAGTGGGTTGCCAAGGCAATTGCCGAGGGCGCCAAGTGCCGTGGATACCATTATTGGGCCGTCATCGATAACTGGTCTTGGGCCAATGCCTTTAAGAATCGTTACGGCTTTGTCGAGGTCGATCTCATGGACGGCTACAAGCGCCGCCTTAAGAAGTCGGCAGCTTGGCTCAAGCAGGTCGCCACGACTCACGTGGTTGATTAGCGAACGGGCGAACGCCCAGACCGCGCGCCGCTGCGCGCAACACATGGCACATCTGGTGGCAGAGGGCGACAGACCACCGTGCGCATAGGAAAAGGCCGGATTTGAAAGTTAGGAGCAATCATGGCCAGTGACAACGGAAAGAGCTTCCTCGACAAGTTTGCCGAGGTCTCTGCGAAGGTGGGAAACCAGGTTCACCTGCGTTCCCTGCGTGACGCCTTCGCGACCATCACGCCGCTCTATATCCTTGCGGGTATCGCGGTTCTTATTAACAACGTCGTGTTCCCTCTGTTCCCGCTCGATGCGGCGGGCCTTGCCAACCTTCAGACGTGGGGTTCGGCAATTACGCTGGGCACCCTCAACGTCTCTGCCATTATCTTGGCCGGATTGATTGGCTACAGCCTCGCTAAGAACAAGCGTTTCGATAACCCGCTCGCTTGCGTGGTCGTCGCTATCTCTGCTTTCGTCATCATGATGCCGCAGCAGATCACCGCCTCGCTTGCCGCCACGAGCCCGCTGCTCACCGACAAGATCACCTCCGCCGAGGTCACGGGCGCCCTTTCGACTGCCAACACCGGCACCAACGGTCTGTTCTCGGCTATTATCATCGCCCTGCTTTCCGTCTCGCTCTTCATCAAGATTTCTGGCGTCGAGAAGCTCAAGGTTAAGCTGGGCGAGGGCGTGCCTCCCGCGGTCTCCAACTCCTTCAACGTCATGATCCCGATGCTGCTCAACCTCGCGATCTTCGCTCTTGCCGCAGCCCTGCTCGCCGTGTGCGCCGGCACCGATCTGTGCACCATCATCTCCACGTGCATCTCCAACCCGCTCAAGAGCATCATGAACGCCGGTCCGTGGGCTGTTATCCTCATCTACACCCTTGCTAACCTGCTGTTCTGCGTCGGTATTCACCAGTCCACCATCTCTGGCGCTACCGTCGAGCCGATCCTGACCATGCTCATCGTCGACAACATGGCTACCTTTGCCGCCGGTGGCACCATCCAGCCCGATCACTACATGAACATGCAGATCGTTAACAGCTTCGCCCTCATCGGCGGCTCGGGCTGCACCCTCATGCTTCTGCTCGACACGCTCCTGTTCTCCAAGAACAAGGCTTCCGAGACCGTTTCCAAGATGGCTATCCTGCCTGGTCTGTTCAACATCAACGAGCCGGTTATCTACGGTTACCCCATCGTGTACAACCTGCCGCTCATGATCCCGTTCGTCCTTCTTCCCGATCTGTTCATCGGCATCACCTATGGCCTTACCTGCGCAGGCATCATCAGCCCCTGCATCGCCCAGGTGCCCTGGACCATGCCTCCCGTCATCAATGCCCTGCTCGCTACGGGCTTTGACTGGCGCGCCGGCGTGTGGCAGGCTATCGAGATTGTCATTGGCATGGCCGTCTACCTGCCCTTTATGAAGATTTCCGAGAAGGCAATCGCCAAGCAGGAGGCTCTCGCCGAGTAGAACGCCTAACGTTCGTCCCTTTCACCTTTGCGGGCGCCGGTACGCGGTGCCGGTGCCCGCGGCTCTCTCCCTTGCGTAAAGATACAGGGGAGCGGGCACAATAGCCGCAAGGAATACAACCAGTTGTCGTCTGCGCGCCGCGCAGTTATAAGGAGGAAACCATGAAGAAGATCATGCTCTGCTGCAATGCCGGCATGTCCACGAGCCTGCTGGTCCAGAAGATGCAGGCCGAGGTTGCAAACCGTGGTCTGGATATTGAGGTCGAGGCTCGTCCCATGAACGAGGCCCACGATCACCTGGACGAGTGCGACATGTTGCTGCTTGGTCCGCAGATCGGCTACACCAAGGGCGATTTTGAGAAGGAGGCCGCCGGTCGTTTTCCGGTCGAGGTCATCAACATGGTCGACTACGGCCGCATGAACGCTGCCGGCATCATCGACCACTGCGTCAGCGTGATGGGCTAGGTGCTCCGCATGGAGGATATGAACGAACTGCAGATGACCTGCTTTGAGATCATCAGCTACGTCGGTACCGCCAAGAGCATGTACATCAATGCCGTGCAAAAGGCCAAGGAGGGCGATTTTGACGCCGCCGAGGAGCTTATCAAGCAGGGCGACGAGGCCTATAACGGTGGCCACGATGTTCACATGGGGCTTCTGAAGAAGGAGGCCAACGGCGAGCGTAACGGCGAGGCCCCGTTGATTCTGCTGCATGCCGAGGACCAGATGGCCGGTACCGAGACCATGCGCGTCATGGCGACGGAGCTCATCGAGATTCACAAGCAGCTGCAGGTACTTCAGGCCTAGTCGGCGTTATCGCCGCGATGGGCCGTGCGGTCCAACAGACAACACAGTCCCTTTGACGGGCGCCGGGAGTCTCCGCCTCCCGGCGCCTTTATATTTGGGGAAGGTCTTGCGCGACCTATTAAGCGACCATTCGCGTTTCCCCAGATAAAGCCTGCCAAAACAAACCTGTCCCTTTTTGGTAGGTTTTTGCCTTGGGAGCGGTACCATACAGGCAATGTTTAAACGAGAAAGGTGGGCTCCCATGGAACCTAAACAGTACTACATCGGCATCGACGTCGGCGGCACTTCGGTTAAGGAGGGCCTGTTCGACGAGGACGGAAACCTGCTTGCCAAGGCCAGCGTGCCTACGCCTCCCATCGTTGACGCTGCGGGCTTTGCCGCGGTGACCGAGGCTATCGACCAGGTGGTCGCCAAAGCCCAGATTCCGCGTGCCTTTGTGGCGGGCATTGGCCTGGCCGTTCCGTGCCCCATCCCGGCATCGGGCGATGCCAAGGTCAAGGCCAACATTGCCATTAACCTGCCCGAGCTGAGGATCGCCATTCAAAAGCACTGCCCCGACGCGGTCGTTAAGTACGAGAACGACGCCAACGCCGCTGCCATGGGCGAGGCCTGGCTCGGTTCTGCCAAGGGCGTGCAGAACGTGGTGATGGTCACCATCGGTACCGGCGTGGGCGGCGGCGTTATCGTTAACGGCGACGTGGTATCGGGCGTTGTGGGTGCCGGCGGCGAGATTGGCCACATGTGCCTGAACCCGGCTGAGGAGCGCACCTGCGGCTGTGGCGGCCATGGCCATCTGGAGCAGTATTCCAGCGCCACTGGCGTGGTGAGCAACTACCTTGCCGAGTGCAAGAAGGCGGGCGTCGAGCCCATTGAGCTCACCGGGCCTTCTGATTCCAAGGACGTGTTCCAGGCCTGCCGCGAGGGCGACAAGCTCGCGTTGGCAGCTGCCGATACCATGGCCGACTACCTCGGCCGCGCCCTGGCGCTTATTGCCAACGTGGTCGACCCCGAGATGTTCCTGATCGGCGGCGGCGCCTCCGCCTCGGCCGATGTCTACCTCGACAAGGTCCGCGAGCACTTCCAGCGCTACGCGCTTTCCGCCTCGCGCGAGACGCCCATCAAGGTCGCTTCGCTCGGCAACGACGCCGGCATCATCGGTGCCGCCTACGTAGCCCTGCGCGCCGCCGGTAAATAGCTGGTGCAAGGGGGTCAGGTTACTTTGCACCAACATGGTGCAAAAGGGACAGCCTTGGCCCCCATGCCTGCCACATAATATGCCGTGGCCCTTCCGTCTGCGAAGGCTCGGCATCGGCGTGCTACCATAGCTACGTCCAAGTACACATATCAAGTGGAGGATATCCATGGCAAACGTTCTTGTCTTTGGTCACCAGAACCCCGATAACGACGCCATCATGAGCGCCGTCGTCCTGTCCCAGCTGCTCAACCAGGTTGAGTATGCCGGCAACACCTACGAGGCCTGCGCCCTTGGTCAGCTTCCGGCAGAGTCCGCCAAGCTGCTCGCCGACGCCGGCATCGCCGAGCCTCGCGTGATCGAGTCCGTCGAGGCTGGTCAGCTCGTCGTCCTCACCGACCACAACGAGTCTGCCCAGTCCGTCGCCGGCCTTAAGGACGCCACGGTCTTTGGCGTTGTCGATCATCACCGCATCGGCGACTTCGAGACCGCCGGCCCGCTGCACTACATCTGCCTGCCCTGGGGCTCCAGCTGCACCATCGTCACCAAGCTCGCCGGCGTGCTCGGCGTTGAGCTTTCCGACGTTCAGGCCAAGCTGCTGCTCTCGGCCATGATGACCGACACGCTCATGCTCAAGAGCCCCACCACCACCGATGTCGACCGCGCCGTCGCCGCCAAGCTCGGCGAGCAGGTGGGCGTCGACCCGGTCAAGTTTGGCATGGAGGTCTTCCTCACCCGTCCGTCCGGCTCCTTCACCGCAGCCGAGATGGTCGGCAACGACATCAAGATGTTCGAGCCTGCCGGCAAGAAGCTGCTCATCGGCCAGTACGAGACTGTCGACAAGAGCCGCGCGCTCGGCATGATCGACGAGATTCGCGAGGCCATGCGCGCCTACGCCGCCGAGAAGGGTGCTGACGGCATCGTCCTGTGCATCACCGACATCATGGAGGAGGGCTCGCAGGTCCTGCTCGAGGGCGAGACCGAGGCTGCTCAGAAGGGCCTGGGCATTGCCGACGAGCACGATGGCGTCTGGATGCCGGGCGTCCTCTCCCGTAAGAAGCAGGTCGCTGCCCCCATCATGGCCGCCTGCTAGGTTTAGTTGACCAAACGTCACGACCGGATCGCGGACGCCCCGCGCTCCGGTCGTTTTTTGTGCACGTCGCCGCGTCGTCTCTTGGACAGGCGTGCCCGTGCCGTTGAGCAAATAATGTTCAACCTGTGGTTCCGCTTTTCGGCCACGCCTGCGTGCTTGTCGTGCAGGGTAGGCTAGATGCAAGCGTAATACGTTAGAGCGCGGCGCCGCCACTTGGGCGGGCCGTGCTTTTTTAAGACGGGAGCTTTCCCGTGAAAGGAGCCGCCCATGGCAGCAACTGAGCAGCTGTTCAACGTCCGTGAGCGCAAGCGCTTTGAACGTCACGACATTTGGGAGCGCATCGCCGAGAACGGCACGATTTCCGCCGCCGTCATGGTCTTCGCCGCCATCGCCGCCGTCATTTGCGCCAATACCGATGCCTACGAGGCCATCCATCACTTTTTGGAGACCCCGCTGTATGTGGGTCTGGGCAACCTTACGGCCGGTCTCACCGTTGAGCTTTTCGTCAACGACTTCCTCATGGCGATTTTCTTTTTGTTGGTGGGCATTGAGCTTAAGTACGAGATGACGGTCGGCGAGCTCAAGAATCCGCGTCAGGCCATGCTTCCCATGCTGGCGGCCGTGGGCGGCGTCGTCGTTCCCGCCTGCATCTATCTGATCTTTAACCATGCCGGCGCGCACAACGGTTGGGCCATCCCCATGGCAACCGATATTGCCTTTGCACTGGGCGTGCTGTCGCTTCTGGGCAATCGCGTTCCCAACGGCGTGCGCGTGTTCTTCTCGACGCTCGCCATCGCCGACGACCTCATCTCCATCGCCGCCATCGCCATCTTCTACGGTCAGAGCCCCAATCCGTTTTGGTTGGGCGCCGCCGCGCTTGTGACCTGCGCGCTCGTGTGGCTCAACAAGACGCAGCATTACCGCCTTGCCCCGTATTCGGTACTGGGCCTGCTGTTGTGGTTCTGCATGTTCAAGAGCGGCGTACATGCCACGCTTGCTGGCGTCATCTTGGCCTTTACCATTCCGGCCAAGTGCGGCGTCAAGCTCGATAGCCTCACCGATTGGTTGGGCGAGTGCCTGCCGCTGCTCGATGACCGCTATGACGACGAGGCACACATCCTGGGCCAGCATGACTTTACCGTCTCGACCACCAAGGTCGAGCGCGTCATGCACCGCGTGACCCCGCCGCTCATCCGCATGGAGCGTCTGATCTCCACGCCGGTCAACTTTGTGATTCTGCCGATCTTTGCGTTCGTGAACGCACAGGTTCGCCTGGTGGGCGTGGACATGAGCACGCTGCTCACCGACCCGGTGACGCTCGGCGTGTACTTTGGCATGCTGCTGGGCAAGCCGATCGGTATCTTTGGCATGACGTTTGCCCTGGTTAAGTTTAAGGTCTGCGAGCTGCCGCACAATGTCAACTGGCACATGATTGCCGGTGTGGGCATTCTGGGCGGCATCGGCTTTACCATGTCGATTCTCATCAGCGGCCTTGCCTTCCCGACGGCCCAGTTTGAGGTTCTGGCTGCCAAGGCCGCCATCCTTGCCGGTTCGGTCACCGCCGCCGTGCTCGGCATGATCTACATGAGTGTGGTCTGCAAACACCCCGCGCCCAAGGACGAGTAAGAGCGCGAAAACCGGCTCCAGAACCGATTCGGGCGCGTTCAAAATGCGGATTCGGGTGGTGCTTGCCGCCTGCCAGACACGCCAGTGGTCAAAAAACGCCGTTTGTGAGTACTGTCACAAACGGCGTTTCATTTTAGGTGCGGAAAATAATGAACAAAGTTATAAGAACTGTACGTTAATGAGTGACCATCGACTTCCAATTTGGCGCTAGCTGACGGTGATTGGGGAGTTTCAAGTCGAGTTTTGCCGATTTCGACCAAGAATCGCTGCTACTAAAAGGGTAACAGTACTCATATTTGCCCTTTTTTGGCCACAAGCCCTAAAACAAGCCTCGCCAAGGTCGGGAAACGGGCCAAATCGCCGGCCTCGAGGCTTATTCCACGGTGCCGTAGACGGCGCCCCAGCCGTGGGCGGCCAAGGCGGAGTTGAGCTGGTCGCAAAGTGACTGGCGGTCGTAGTAACCGGGCGGCAAAAGGTTCACGATTTCCATGAGATCGGGCGCCAGGTCCAAGATCTCGGCCTGTACGATGAGATCCAGGCGGTCGATGGCGCGGCGGTCATAAAACAGTCCGTCGACCAGGCGCTGCAGGTCGCCGAATTCCTCGGCCTGGAACGATCCGTACTCCATAGTGCCTCCTTGGGCGCCCCACGCCGGCATGCGCGGCGATTCGTAATTTATTGCGATGGACTTAATCTATCACGGCTTCATACCGTTGCGGCGGTGGCGGTCTATACTTAGACGAACTGCAACGTCCCGCTTCGCGAAAGGTCGCACCCATGCAGACGATCTACCAGAAGATGGAAACCACCGAACTCGATGCCGCCATCGAGGCGCTCAAAGCCGAGGTCGCCGAGGTCAAGGCCAAGGGCCTGGCGCTCGACATGGCCCGCGGCAAGCCGTCGCCCTCCCAGGTGGACATCTCGCGCCCCATGCTCGATATCCTCAATGCCGATGCCGATCTGCACGACGGCAACGTCGACTGCTCCAACTACGGTTGCTTTGAGGGCATTCCCTCGGCACGCAAGCTAGCGGGGGAGTTCCTGGGTTGCCCCGCCGAGCAGACGCTCGTACTGGGTTCGTCGAGCCTGCTGATCGAGCACGATATCGCCGGCATGTTCTGGCGCTGCGGCTCGTGCGGTAGCGAGCCTTGGGAGGCTTATGAGGCCGCGCATGACGGCAAGAAGGTCAAGTTCCTGTGCCCTGTTCCCGGCTACGACCGCCACTTTGGCATCACCGCCGACTTGGGCATCGAGAACGTCCCCGTCGCGATGACCGACAACGGCCCCGACATGGACGAGATCGAGCGCTTGGTTGCCGCCGACGACTCCATCAAGGGCATCTGGTGCGTGCCCAAGTATTCCAACCCCACGGGCATCACCTTTAGCGAGGACACTGTGCGTCGCCTGGTCGAGATGCCCACGGCCGCACCCGATTTTCGCATCTTCTGGGACAACGCCTACTGCGTGCACGACCTGTACGACGAGACCGACGAGCTCGCCAACATCTTTGACCTCGCTCGCGCGGCGGGCACCGAGGACCGCGTGGTGGCCTTTGCATCGACGTCCAAGATCACCTTCCCGGGCGCAGGTGTCTCTGCCATTGCCTGCAGCGAGAGCAGCATGAAGTATATCTGCAAGCGCTTCTCGGTCATGATCATCAGCTACGACAAGATGAACCAGCTGCGCCACGTCCGCTTCCTGAAGAACAAGGAAGGTGTGCTGGCCCACATGGCAAAGCACCGTCGTCGTCTGG
>USJB01000003.1 GCA_900554905.1 uncultured Collinsella sp.
AGCTCGTTACGGTCCAGGTGAAGCGTCTCGGTTACCAGCTCGTCGCCCTCAACTAGCTTGGTCGCCGCAAAACGCACGGGAATGTGCGCCGTCGCGGCATGGTCCTCGATAAGGTTGGCAATGCCGTGGATGCAGCGATGCAGTGCACCGCCGTCTGGGCCATCGGGTGCGCAGAAGTCCAGGCGGCCGGGGCGCTCGCGGAAACGCGCCACATGCAGGGCATGGTCCACCAGCTCGCCGATGCCCTCGTTGCGCGCGGCGCTAATGGGAACGACTGGCACGCCCAGCAGACTCTCGAGCAGGTTGACGTCAATGGCACCGCCGTTGGTCGTCACCTCGTCCATCATGTTGAGCGCGATAACCATGGGGCGATCGAGCTCCATAAGCTGCAGCGTTAGGTACAGATTGCGCTCGATGTTGGTGGCGTCGATGATGTCGATGATGGCGTCGGGGTTTTCGTCAAGGATGAATTGACGGCTCACGGTCTCCTCGCCCGTGTACGGCGACAGCGAATAGATGCCAGGCAGGTCGGTAACGCTCGCCTCGGGGTGGTTACGAATAGTGCCATCCTTGCGGTCGACCGTCACGCCGGGAAAGTTACCGACGTGCTGGTTGGAGCCCGTCAGCTGGTTGAATAACGTGGTCTTGCCGCAGTTTTGGTTGCCGGCGAGGGCAAAGTGCAGCGGCGCGCCCTCGGGCACGGCCGTCTTTGCCGCACGGGGCGAATACGTCCCCTCGCCCAGGGCCGGATGCTCCGTCGTGCCGATTGCGGCGTTAGCGCGCGGACCCGTATCGGTGTCGTGAATACCCACGAGCTCGATGCGAGCGGCATCGTCCTTGCGCAGTGTCAACTCGTAGCCACGCAGGCGAATCTCGAGCGGGTCGCCCATGGGGGCGTACTTCATCATGGTGACTTCGGTGCCCGGCGTTAGACCCATGTCCAAAATATGCTGTCGGAGTGCCTGATCGTCCGATGCCACCGATGCGACAACGGCGTCTTTTCCGATCTCGAGCGTATCGAGCTTCACGTCCGTGTTCCTCCCCCGGCGCCCACAGGGCGTTGCATTTTGTTTACCATGGCTAACCGTTTGCCATGGCTAACCAATTTTAAACTTACATGATAGCGTGAACACACAACGACGTTCAATCAGCAGATTGGCGCAATGGGGACAGGCAGGAGAGTTCAGGGCCATAGTTTCCCGATGAGGCCTCTCGGGGAAACTACATCCCAGAATTCTGGCTCAAAACGGGATATGGTTTCCCAAACAGGCCTCTTACGGAAAATGCATCCCGGAATCCCCACTCGAAACGGGACGCACTTTCCCAGTCGAGGCCCTATGGGAAACTGCGTCCCACCTTGAAAGGCAAAACTGGGACGCAGTTTCCGGGCGGGGCATCAAAAACGAAGTTGCGGTGGAATAGTTCCTGGATGGACTGGTTGATGCCCCAGATAGGAACTATTTCACCGCAAGTTATTGAAGGGCTGGGATGCCCGTCCTCTTACAGATGGCGCTCCAGGAAGCGGAAGGCTAGGCGAATCCAAGGGCGGACCGCCACCTGCTTGTCCTCGTTGTCGACCGCGGTGTTGGCGTTGCCGAGCGAAAGGCCGTGGCCGCCCTGGTCGAAGACGTGCATCTCGCATGCAACGCCCTCCTCGGCCATGCGCTGCGCAAACGGGTAGACCTGCGCAATCGGCGCCGTCTTGTCGTCGGACACGCCCCACACAAAGGTCGGCGGCATCTGACGCGAAACATGCGTGGTGGGGCAGATATCGGCCAAATGCTCGTCAGTTGCCTCGCCGCCCGTCACCATCGACAGGTAGTCGTTGAGCAAATCGCGCCCCGTCTTGCCGCCCGTCTTGGGCACGCGCAAGTCAATGCGCGGATCGCGCGTCTGCATGTCGCGCACATAGGCAAAGTCGAGCAATGGATAGCCCAGCACCACGGCATCGGGACGAATGTCGTCCGGACGCGCCCCGGCAAGTGCCGCAAAGGGGCCGGTCTTCCACTGTGTTGCCAGCGAGGCGCAAATCATGCCGCCAGCAGAAAAGCCCACGACGCACACGCGCTTAGGATCGACATGCCACTCGTCGGCGTTGGCGCGCACCGTGGCGACCATCTTGGCAAGATCTGCCTGGGGGTGCGGAAAGCTCACGTCACCCGTAGAACTCGTGACATAGTTGAGCACAAAGGCCTGGTAACCGTGATCCAAAAACGCAAACGCCACAGGATCCTGCTCATGCGGAGCGATATGCGTAAACGCACCTCCGCCACAGATAATCACCGCGGGGCGGCGGCCATTCGGTTTATCGGGCAGCGGCTCGGCACCCAAATACGTAAACGTCGCCGGATAATCCTCGGTCGGCTCCTCGCCCCACAGCGCATGGTTCTCGACAATCATATGTGCTCCCTTCGCGCAAATTATGCGCCCTTGTTTTTCGCCTTCAAGCGTACCCCACTTGAACCCGTGGAGTAGAAACACACCGGCAATAAGTTTCCCTTCAACTGATATATCACATAATCCCAGTTCAGAGGTATCGTTGAGCAGCGTAGAATAGGGGCGTTGACCAAGCCGCGAAACACATGTGAAACGTTTCCGGCAAACCAAACGCGCGATATGCGCCTATTTAAGTTGGAGGCAACTATGGGTCTGCTCGATTCGCTTAAGTCCACCTTCACCTCGACCGGCGAGGCGTCCGTTCCGCCCGCAGCAAGCTTCGCTACCCGCGAAGGCGTCATCTATGCCCCCGTCAACGGCGTGCTCGTCAACCTGAACGAGGTTCCCGACGAGACGATCGCCTCGGGCATGCTTGGCCAGGGCTATGGCATCGAGCCCATTACCGGCACCATCTATGCGCCCGCCAACGGCCGCATCGGTGCCACCACTGTCACCAACCACTCCATCGGCATGATCACCGAGGACGGCCTGCGCGTGTTCATCCATGTTGGCCTGGGCACCGTGGAAATGAACGGCAAGGGTTTTGCCCGCTTTGTCGAGATGGGCGATGTGGTCAAGGCAGGCCAGCCGCTCATCAGCTTCGACCGCGAGGCCATTAAGGCCGCTGGTCACGAGGACATCGTGACCGTCATCGTCTCCGAGCTCGATCGTCTTAAGAGCATCGACCATGTCGGCGAGTCTGGAACGCTTATCGGCGGCAACCCGCTCGTCAAGCTTGGCGACCCGCTGCTGGTTGCCAAGACCAAGTAGCCAGGCCCCACGCCACACAGCCAAAAGGCACCTCGTCAAGCGCCCGCGACCATTTGGCCGCGGGCGCTTTTCGTTTGAAAAACCATCCCGCCAATGCTTTATCTGTATAGCTCAAATGAGCCGAGCTGCTAGAATATCGAACTGTATGGATAACTATCATTCAACCGTTATGGGAGGATACGTGAACCGCACCAAAATCGCGCAGCTCTATGCCGATGCCGAGTCGCTCGGCGGCCAGACCGTCACCGTCGCCGGCTGGGTCAAGTCCGTCCGCGACATGAAGAACTTTGGCTTTGTTACGCTCAACGACGGCAGCTGCTTCCGCGACCTGCAGGTCGTCATGAACCGCGAGGCACTCGACAACTACGACGAGATCGCCCATCAAAACGTCTCGGCCGCACTCATTTGCACCGGCACCGTCAAGCTGACCCCCGATGCGCCCCAGCCTTTCGAGCTTTCTGCCACCTCCATCGAGGTCGAGGGCACGAGCGCCCCGGATTACCCGCTGCAGAAGAAGCGCGCAACCGTCGAGTTCCTGCGCACCCAGCAGCACCTGCGCCCGCGCACCAACCTGTTCCGCGCCGTGTTCCGCATCCGCTCTGTCGCGGCTGCCGCCATCCACCGCTTCTTCCAGGAGCAGGGCTTTGTCTACGTCAACACCCCCATCATCACCACGAGTGACTGCGAGGGCGCCGGCGAGATGTTCCGCGTGACCACGCTCGACCCCAAAAATCCGCCCCTCACCGAGTCCGGCGAGGTCGACTGGAGCCAGGACTTCTTTGGCAAGCATGCAAGCCTCACCGTGTCCGGCCAGCTCAATGCCGAGAACTTTGCCATGGCCTTTGGCGACGTGTACACCTTTGGCCCCACCTTCCGCGCCGAAAACTCCAACACCACGCGCCACGCCGCCGAGTTTTGGATGATTGAGCCCGAGATGGCCTTCGCCGACCTCAACGACTACATGGACAACGCCGAGGCCATGCTCAAGTACGTTCTTAAGGACGTTATGGCCACCTGCCCCGACGAGCTCAACATGCTCAACAAGTTTGTGGACAAGGGTCTGCTCGAGCGCCTGGGCCATGTCGCCAACTCCGACTTTGCCCGCGTCACCTATACCGAGGCCGTCGAGATCCTGGAGCAGGCAGTCGCTGCGGGTCACAAGTTTGACTATCCCGTGAGCTGGGGCATCGACCTGCAAACCGAGCACGAGCGTTTCCTGACCGAAGAGCACTTTAAGCGCCCGACCTTCGTAACCGACTACCCGGCCGAGATCAAGGCCTTCTACATGCGCATGAACGAGGACGGCAAGACCGTCGCCGCCGCCGACTGCCTGGTTCCCGGTATCGGCGAGATTATCGGCGGCTCCCAGCGCGAGGAGCGCCTGGATCTGCTCGAGGCCCGCATCAAGGACCTGGGCATGAATCCCGAGCAGTACAAGTACTACCTTGACCTGCGCCGCTACGGTTCCTGCAAGCACGCCGGCTACGGTCTGGGCTTCGAGCGCTTGGTCATGTATCTGACCGGCGTGGGCAACATCCGCGACGTCCTGCCGCACCCGCGCACCGTGGGTAACGCCGACTTCTAATCGCCATAGCGCCACCAACGCATTACAGCACATCGCGCCAGCGCCTCTCGGCAAGCCGAGAGGCGCTTTTTTCAACAGCATCCGTCAAGCTTTTGGCAAGGTTTTGGTCAGTTGAGCAGGGCTGTTGAAAACTCGACCCGCCGTTTGCCGGCAACCATCGACCGTCCAAGGCGTCACGCGTCCTTGGCCAGGCTTCGCGCCCTAGGCTCTGATCTGCCATCACCAAAAAAGGAAAGGACGTGGGCGCTATGACCGAAGCCGTTGTTGAAAACTACGAGACCACGACCAGGGGCTCCGCCTCGATGGCGGCCTATCGCGCCGCACGCATCCTGCAGCTCTTGAGCGAGAACACCGGCGAGGACAAGGCGCTGCTTTCCGACGAGTTGGTCGAGCTCCTCGCCCATCCCGACGACCCCGCCCGCATGCCCATCTCGGCGGCACGCCGCAGCATCTATACCTCGATATCTGCACTTCGTCACGCCGGATACGAAATCGACTATAAACGCGGCGTGGGCTATCGGCTCCTCACCCGCCCGCTGGCTGATGAGGAGATCATACGGCTCCACGGCATGGTCATGCGCAATCGGTCGACGCCCATAGCCATTCGAAAGAGCATGGCACAGCACCTGGTCGCCATGGCGAGCGCCGATGTTCGCGACTATCTCGATATGCCCGAACCGGCACCGGCCGCCAACGACGCGCCCGTCAAGACAACGCGTCCGCACGCCAAGCGTATCGACACGTGCGAGCTCATCGAACAGGCCATCGACCATGGAACAACTGTCAGCTTTGATATCTCAAACGTCCTGACCCGAGGCGAAATCGAGGTGGTGCGGATGACGGTCCGGCCCTTTGCCATCAGGCAACGCGATGGCGTCTCGTATCTGCTGGGAACAGTCTACGACACCCGAGGCGCCGACGACACCCTGCGCACCGTTGAGGTCAGCCGCATGAGAAACGTCAGCACGCGTTTGCTCGACGGCAAGAAACTCTTTGCCGCGCTAGACGAAGAAGACAGCCCCGCACCCGCGGCATAAGCCCCGTTACCGTCCGTCGTTCCTCAGCACCGCCCATCCGGTTCAGTATTAAAAAACCCGCCAGGTTATTGTAAAAATGGACATCGGCGTTACTATAGTCCCACTTGCACTTTTTCCTAGTGCAGTGTTTCCAGCCATTTTTATACTGGGGGTAATGATATGAAGGACATCACCATCAGCCGCAGGAGCCTTCTGGTCTCCGCTGGCCTGCTCGCGCTCGCCCCGCTCGCCGGATGCGGCGGCAACTCTGGTTCCGGCTCTGCTGCCACCGGTTCCGACTACACCATCGGCGTTCTGCAGCTCACCGAGCACTCCGCGCTCGATGCCGCCAACGACGGCTTCGTCAAGGCCATCAAGAAGAGCGGCCTTAAGGTCAAGATCGACCAGAAGAACGCCCAGAACGACCAGTCCACGTGTAAGTCCATTGCCGACAAGTTTGTGGGCGACAACGTCAACCTGATTTATGCCATCGCCACGCCCGCCGCGCAGGCTGCCGCCGGCGCCACGGCCGATATCCCCATCGTGGGCTGCGCCATCACCGACTACGCCGCCTCCGGCCTGGTCCAGGACAACGACAAGCCCGGCACCAACGTCACGGGCGCTTCCGACCTCACCCCGGTCGCCGAGCAGCTCGAGATGATGCAGAAGGTCCTGCCCGACGTTAAAAAGGTCGGCCTGCTCTACTGCACCGCCGAGTCCAACTCCGACGTCCAGATCAAGGCCGCCAAGAAGGAGCTCGACAAGCTGGGCCTCGAGTACACTGACTTCACCGTCTCGAGCTCCAACGAGATTCAGTCCGTCGTCGAGTCTGCCGTGGGCAAGGTCGACGCGCTGTACTCCCCCACCGACAACACCATCGCCGCGGGTGCCTCGCAGGTCGGCCAGATCTGCAAGGAGAACAAGCTCCCCTTCGTGACCGGCGAGGAGGGCATGTGCAAGACCGGCGGTCTGTTCACCCTCTCCATCAACTACGAGGACCTGGGCTATGCCGCGGGCGAGATGGCCGTCAAGATCCTGAAGGGCGAGGCCAAGCCCGAGGATATGCCGATCAAGCACCTCTCGAGCAAGGACCTGGTCGTCGTCAAGAACGACGAGATGGCCGAGGCCCTGGGCATCGACCTTTCCGCTCTGGACGCGTAGCGGCATGCGCGGCGATGTGCCTAGGGCCCATACTCGCGCCGTTGCCGTGCTATTCAATATCTGAGCCACAGGGGCGGACGTCAAAGACCGGCGTTCGCCCTGCTTGTTTCGGATGAGACAAAACATCCGTCCGCAGCTCTTTTATGCATTGTTACCGCTATTATGGAAAATCACGTGTCTACCCTATCCTAGGAGGTATGAAGCATGCTCATTGCATTGCAGGGCGCCGTTTCCCAGGGTGTCCTCTGGGGCATTATGGTGCTTGGCGTGTTTATCACGTTCCGCCTGCTCGACATCCCCGATATGACCTGCGACGGCAGCTTTGCCCTCGGCGGCTGCGTCTGCGCTGTGCTCATCGTCAATAACAACGTCGACCCGCTGCTCGCCGTGCTGGCCGGTATGTGCGCCGGCGCCATCGCGGGTGCCGTCACGGGCATTTTGACCACCGTCTTTGAGATTCCCGCGATCCTCGCCGGAATCCTCACCCAGATCAGCCTGTGGTCCATTAACCTGCGTATCATGGGCAAGTCCAATACGCCCATTCTTGCCAAGGGCACCGTGTTCTCGGCCGTCAGCAATATGACCGGTCTGCCGCAGTCCACCGTTGCCATCATCTTGGGCATCCTGCTCGCCGTGGCTATCGTTGCCATCCTGTATTGGTTCTTTGGCACCGAGATCGGCTCGGCGCTGCGCGCCACCGGCAACAACGAGTACATGATCCGCGCTCTGGGCGTCAACACCAACTCCACCAAGATGATCGCCCTCGTGCTCTCTAACGCCCTTATCGGCCTTTCGGGTGCGCTCATCTGCCAGAGCCAGAAGTACGCTGACATTGGCATGGGCACCGGCGCCATCGTTATCGGTCTTGCCGCCATTGTTATCGGCGAGGTGCTCGGCCGCCTGCTGCCCGGCGGTCTCACGCAGTTCTCCGTCCGTCTTGCCTCTGCAGTCTTTGGCTCCGTGGTGTACTTCCTCATTCGCGCCATCGTGCTGCAGCTGGGCATGGATGCCAACGACATGAAGCTGCTCTCCGCCGTGATCGTTGCCGTGGCCCTGTGCGTGCCCGTGGTTTGGGAGCGCTACAAGCTCCGCAGCTCCTATACGAAGGGAGATGAGGCAGATGCTTAAGCTCTCGCATGTCAAGAAGACCTTTAACAAGGGCACCGTCACCGAGAAGCGCGCACTCACCGGCGTCGATCTCACCCTTAACGACGGCGACTTTGTAACCGTGATCGGCGGCAACGGCGCCGGCAAGTCCACGCTGCTCAACATGATCGCCGGCGTGTATCCGCTCGATTCGGGCGTTATTGAGCTTGACGGCAACGATATCTCGCGTCTGAGCGAGTCGCAGCGCGCCAAGTACCTGGGCCGAGTGTTCCAGGACCCCATGCGCGGCACCGCAGCCGACATGCAGATTGCCGAGAACCTGGCCCTCGCCAAGCGCCGCGGCCAGCGTCGCGGTCTTTCGTGGGGCGTCACCAAGGCCGAGAAGGACGAGTACATTGAGCTGCTCAAACGCCTGGACCTTGGTCTGGACACGCGCCTCAACGCCAAGGTCGGCCTGCTCTCGGGCGGCCAGCGCCAGGCACTCACCCTGCTGATGGCCACGCTCACCAAGCCACGCCTGCTGCTGCTCGACGAGCACACCGCGGCCCTCGACCCCAAGACGGCTTCTAAGGTGCTCAACCTGACCGAGGAGATCGTCGACGAGAACCACCTGACCACGCTCATGGTCACGCACAACATGAACGACGCCATCCGTCTGGGCAACCGTCTGATCATGATGCACGAGGGCCATGTGATCTACGACGTGGCCGGCGACGAGAAAAAGTCGCTCACCGTCGCCGACCTGCTCCAGAAGTTCGAGGAGGTCTCGGGCGGCGAGCTCGCCAACGACCGCATGCTGCTAAGCTAAACCTACCAAAAAGGGACAGGTTTATTTTGGCAGGTTTTATCTGCGCAAACGTCAAAACCGCCGCTAAGGGACAGGCGCCCTTGCGGCGGTTTTCGCATATCATGTCGATAATCCAGCGTCAGCAGGGACCACTGGTCAAGAACTAAGGAAACTGCCTTGAGAAGATCTCTTCCCCGCCGTGCAAACCTTATACCCACCAAGAAGCCTGTCCGAATTTGATCGGACGGGCTTCTTGTTGGGTATCATGGTTGAACGATCATGAGGAGGTTTCCCTACATGGAATTGTTTGAGCCAATTCTTCATTTCTTTGCACAACGATGGGTCCACAACATCATCTGGGCAGGTATCTTGGCTATCGGCACCGCCGTTGCCGCCAAGGTCGCGTCCAAGACCCTGCGCCACCTGCTTAACCGCGACGATAACCCACTCCCTTCATCCAGCATCTTCATCAACATCGCGCGCGCCGTCATATGGACGATCGGCGGCAGTTTTATCCTCGACAACTGCTTTGGCATTAACGCAAACGCTCTCGTCGCCGCTCTTGGCGTCGGCGGCATCGCCATCTCGCTCGGCTTTCAGGACACGCTTTCAAACCTCATCGGCGGCATGCAGGTGACGTTTATGGGCATCATCAAGCCCGGCGACAATATCGAGGTCGGCGGCGTATCCGGCGTGGTCCAAGACATCACTTGGCGCCATACAACGATTGAGGATGCCTGTGGGCAGACCATCATCGTCCCCAACTCCAACATCTCCAAGAACACGCTCGTGCACCTCATGCCCTTTGGGCGCGTTGCCGTGCCCGTCGCGGTCAAGGACACGTCCAAGTGGGCTTCACTGGACGCGCTGGCAGATGAGCTCACCGACGTCACCAAGGCCGCCGTGCTTCCCATCTCGGGCTTTGACAAGGAGCCCTACGTACTCTTTAGTGAGATCGGCGACTTTGGCATCAAGGGCAAGATCATCTTTATCGTCAGCGACGACAGCACCACCTTCACGGCAGCCGACGCCTGTATCCGCGCCATCGCCCCCATCATCGCCTAAAACCACCACAATGGGGACAGGCACCTTTGTGGTGGTTTCGCATCGTGGTACCATGGTTCATATCGTTGTTTAAACGACTAAGGGAGTAGACACCATGGAAGAGGCCTATCGTCAAGCACGCAAGCGCGGCGAGCAGGGACGCCGTCGCGCCATTAGCCAAAGCGAGCACCCGTACCTTACGGACCTCGACGGCCTCGTTGCCCAGCTCCCCTTAGGCCAGCGAGAGAGCGTCGGCCTGAGGGACATTCCGCTCGAAATGGTCGTCGGCACGGTCACCAAAGGCCGCCAGTCCGCCTTTTCGTGTAACTTTATGCCCCTGCTTCCGTTTAGCACCGAGTTCGCCCGCAAGTGGTCCAATCTCTACGACATCCAGGTGACCGAGGGCTATCGCGACCCCATCATCGTCACCGAGTTCATGCATCGGTTCTATGTCCAGGAAGGCAACAAGCGCGTCAGCGTCCTCAAATTCCTGGACGCCCTGACGGTTTCGGCCAAGGTCACCCGTCTCTACCCCGGCACATGGGATTCCGTCGAAAGCCGCCTGTACGGTGAATTCTGCGCGTTTTGGCGCGTCTGCCCCCTATACGAGATCGAGTTCTCGCGTGAGGGAAGCTACGAAACGCTCGCCAAGATGCTCGGTCAGAACCTTATCGAAAAATGGCCGCAGAAAAAGGTCGACTACCTGCGCCACACCTTCCTGCTCTTTAAGCGCGCCTACCTTCGCGCCGGCGGCGACCATCTGGACATTACACCCGCCGACGCAATGCTCGTATACCTCAATGTGTACAACCAGGACCGACTGCTGGATACGCCGACGGACATCGTCGTAAACCGCCTGTGCAAGATCTGGCGCGAGCTGGTCATCACCGGCAAAAATGACGAGGACAAGGTCGATCTTGTCGAAGCACCGAGCGTCGATGAGGAGGAGTCGCCCGCCAAGTCCACCTCCGGCGTGCTCAACTTCTTTATGGGCAAGACCGTTTATTCGGCGGCCAACCCCCTGCGCATCGCCTTTATCCATGAATTCCCCTGCGCCACGTCGAGCTGGGACAGCCTGCACGACCAAGGACGCCAGTATCTCGACGATCACTTTGGCGGCATCGTGCGCACCGAGGCATTCGAGAACTGCCACAATCCGGACGTGTTCTACGCCGCCGTGGAAACGGCTGTCAAACATGGGGCAAACGTCATCTTCTCGACCTCGCACCGCCTGATGGAATACACGCTCAGGGCTGCCGTCGAGTATCCCCAGGTACGATTCCTCAACTGCTCTATCGGCCTTCCCCACCAAAGCGTCCGTTCGTACTTTGGCAAAATGTACGAGGCCAAGTTCCTCCTGGGCGCCCTTGCCGCCAGCATGGCGGACAACCACCGCATCGGCTACCACGCGTCGGTCTTCGCCTCGGGCGCGCTCAGCGAGATCAACGCCTTTGCCATCGGCGCCTCGCTGCTCGACCCTCGCGCGCAGGTAATCCTCACCTGGGGCGATGTGCCCGCCGGCGGTCTTGCCGAGGCCATGTGCCGCGAAGGCGTGAGTGTTATGACCGGCGCCGACATGTCAAAGTCGCTCGAAGACCCCACGGCCTACGGACTTCACCGCCTGGTCGATGGCAAGGTCGTCGGCATCGCCATGCCGGTATGGAACTGGGGTCGATACTACGAGCTTATCGTGCGAAGCCTGCTGCATGGCACCTGGGATGAGACCAGTGACGATAGCCAGGTTCGCGCCGTCAACTACTGGTATGGTATGAGCTCGGGCGTTATCGACATTCGCTACGCTCCGGGCCTGCCTTATCAGACGCGCAAGCTTGTTCAGCTGCTCCGCAATGGCATCGTCGAGGGCTCCATCAATCCATTTGGCGGCGAACTCCATAGCCAAGACGGCGTGGTGCAGATCGAGGGTTTTCCCCCATTGCCGAGCACGCAGATTGTCGAGATGAACTGGCTGGCCGACAACGTGGTGGGCACCATTCCGCAGCCCAGCGATGAGCCGAAGGTCCGCGCCCTATGAAGATCCTTGCCATAGCCGATACAGAAGAACGATGCCTTTGGGAGTGTTTTCACAAGGAACGCTTTGAGGGTGTTGACCTGATTTTGTCAGCTGGCGATCTGGACCCGGACTATCTTGAGTTTTTGGTCACCGTCATCAACAAGCCGCTCATCTACGTGCGCGGCAACCACGATGACCGCTATGCACGTCATGCACCGGGTGGATGCATCTGCGTCGAAGACACCGTGTACGTGTATCGCGGCGTCCGCATTGCGGGGCTTGGCGGCTCCATGCGCTACCGAGATGGCGCCAACATGTACACCGAGCGCGAGATGGCCAAGCGCATGCGCAAGCTGTCGCGTAAAATCAGGATGGTCGGCGGCTGCGACATCTTGCTCACCCATGCACCCGCCGCCGGCGTGGGCGATCTGGATGATCTGCCACATCGAGGATTCGAATGCTTTAACACAGCGCTCGAGTCCTGGAATCCCGACTACATGGTGCACGGGCATGTGCACCAATGCTATGGCCACGACTTTCAGCGTGAGCGTCGGCATGCATGCGGGGCAACAATCATCAACGCCTGCGGCTATACGCAGTTTGAACTTGACGAAGCGCACTACCCTATCCGTGGCTGGCAGGCAGCCTGGCTCAATTCGCAAACCATGCGCCGCGAGCTCAAACGCCACGAAGCCATCGAGCCCTCAACGGCCAGAACACCCTGGTAACCACCACAAAGAGGACACTGTCCCCTTTGTGGTGCTTTTGACGCGATAGCAAGAAACCCGGTCCTGCACGAGACAGAACCGGGTTTCTTTAGCAATGCTTGCTTTGCTCAGGCAGTAACTAGCAGCTACTCAGCCAGGAAGTCACGCTGGACAGCGGGATCGACCTTGACGCCAGGGCCCATGGTGGAAGACACGGAGATGGACTTGACGTACTTGCCCTTAGCAGAAGAGGGCTTGACGCGCAGGATCTCGGTGTACAGGGCAGCGTAGTTCTCGACGAGCTGCTGCTCAGAGAAAGACTTCTTGCCCAGGGGCACGTGGCAGATGCCGTAGCGATCGGCGCGATACTCAACGCGACCGGCCTTGAGCTCGGAGACCATCTTGGCGACGTCCATGGTCACGGTGCCGAGCTTGGGGTTCGGCATGAGGCCACGGGGACCAAGGATCTTACCGATGCGGCCGACCTTGGCCATCATGTTCGGCGTAGCGATAGCGGCGTCGAAGTTGATCTCGCCCTTCTGGATCTGGGCAACGAGCTCGTCGGAACCGATGATGTCGGCGCCGGCAGCCTCGGCCTCGCGAGCCTTCTCGCCCTCAGCGAAGACGGCAACACGAACGGTCTTGCCGGTGCCGTGGGGCAGGGAGATGGAACCACGGATGTTCTGGTCAGCCTTACGAGTATCGATGCCCAGACGGAAGTGGGCCTCGACGGTCTCGTCGAACTTGGCGGTGTCGAGCTCCTTGATGAGCTTGGCAGCCTGAAGGGGGGTGTAGAGCGCTGCGCGGTCGATCTTCTCGGCAGCGGCGTTATAGCTCTTACCATGCTTAGCCATGTGCATTACCTCCTGTGGTTAAACGGGCTTATGCCCTCCCACATCGTATCGTGTGCCCTATTGCACACATATAACGGGCGCCCCGATCGGAGCACCCGTCATTACCTAAAGAAATCGCTACTCAGCGATGGTGACGCCCATGGAGCGGGCGGTACCGGCGATGATCTTCTTGGCGGCGTCAATGTCGTTGGCATTGAGGTCCGGCATCTTGATCTCGGCGATCTTGGTGAGCTGCTCCTGGGAGAGCTGACCAACCTTGTCGGCCTGCGGCTTAGCGGAACCAGACTTGAGGTTCAGCTCCTTCTTGATGAGGTGAGCCGCCGGCGGGGTCTTGGTGATGAAGGAGAAGGACTTGTCCTCGTAGACAGAGATCTCAACGGGGATAATGTCGCCCTTCTTGTCCTGCGTCTCGGCGTTAAAGGCCTGGCAGAACTGCATGATGTTCACGCCAGCAGCACCCAGGGCGGGGCCGACGGGAGGAGCGGGGTTAGCTGCACCAGCAGGAATCTGGAGCTTAATGACGTTGGCAACCTTCTTCTCAGCCATGGTCATTCCTTTCGAATCACGAGTGTGAAGTACTTGCTATATCGTAAGCACGCACGTGTTAGAAGCACTCCTGAGATGAGCAGTCACAGAAGAAGCACGCTCGCGCGAACGGACGAAAACTTAAGCGATGACAGCGACCTGGTTAAAGTCGAGCTCGACCGGCGTCTCGCGGCCAAAGATCATCAGCGTGACCTTGAGCTTGCCAGCCTCGGTGTTAACCTCGGAGACCTTGCCATCAAAGTCGGTAAGCGGGCCATCGGTGACGCGGACGGACGTACCGACCTCAATATCAACCGAGGTGCGCTTGGGCGAATCGCCCTTACCGGGACGACGAGTCATCTTATTGTACTCGTCGCGGGAAAGCGGAGCGGGCTTGCCGTTGCCGCCCAGGAAACCGGTGACGCCGGGCGTGTTGCGAACACACGTCCATGCATCGTCATCCATCTCCATGCGGACCAGGACATAACCCGGGAAGATCTTGGAATCCTTGGTCTCACGCTTGCCACCCTCTTTAATCTCGGTGACGCGCTCCATAGGAATCTCGATATCAAAGATACGGTCCTGCATGCCCATAGTCTCGATGCGATGCTCGAGATCGGACTTAACGCGGTTCTCGTATCCAGAGTAAGTGTGAACGACGTACCAACGCTTAGACATGGTTTAGCCCCTCAATCCAGAGAACAGAGCAAGAGCCTCGCCAAAGCCAGCATCGAGCAGAGCGATGACGACGCCGACGACGATCAGAGAAGCGCAAACGACGACCGAGTAGTTCACGAGCTCCTTCTTATCGGGCCACGTGACACGCTTCATCTCGGACTTGACCGAAGCGAAATACTTCTTGGTGCGGGCGAAGAAACCAGGCTTCTCGTTCTTCTTGGACTTCGCAGCCTTCTCGTTCTTCTTGGCAACGGCCTTCTTGGCCTCAACCTTGGAGTTGGCGGCAGCGTTGTTGGCAGGTGCCGGCTGCTGAGCCTTCTTCTTGTTCTTCTTGTTGGCCATTTGGGTTACCTCCGCGCAATGCGCTTATACATGAGTAAACCGTAAGCCCCCAATTGGGAGCTTACGGAATAATGACTGGCACGCCAGGAAGGACTCGAACCCTCAACACTCGGTTTTGGAGACCGATGCTCTACCAATTGAACTACTGGCGTATGTGACTAGAGACTAGCGAGTCTCTTTGTGCAGCGTGTGATGACGGCACCAGGGGCAATACTTCTTGATCTCCATACGATCAGGCATGTTCGCCTTGTTCTTGGTGGTCGTATAGTTGCGGCGCTTGCACTCAGTGCACGCAAGAGTAACTAGAGTACGCATGTATCCTGAACCTTTCATATCCGCCCCGTACGGGCACGAGATGGTACTTTATCAGCTCTATGTAAGTGCTGTCAATGAAAACCTCGAATCAATTGGTTCTCGCTGGATCCATTCATATTTGGAACACATCAATGAAGCCAGCGAGATCTAATCGATCCCTCACGCTCGGCTTAAGGGCGAGCGAAGCGCAATCGGCAGGGAACAAGCCCCGCGTAGAAAAGAACCCGGCACCCTATAAGTGCCGGGTTCTCTAAGTCAGCTATATCAAAGAGCTAATTTACTCAATGATCGTGGAGACGATGCCCGAACCGACGGTGTGGCCACCCTCGCGGATAGCGAAGCGCAGGCCCTCCTCCATGGCGATCGGGTGGATGAGGTCGCCCTCGATGGTGATGTGGTCACCAGGCATAGCCATCTCGGTGCCCTCGGGCAGCTTGACCGTACCGGTAACGTCGGTGGTACGGAAGTAGAACTGAGGACGATAACCATCGAAGAACGGGGTGTGACGACCGCCCTCCTCCTTGGTCAGAACGTAGATCTCGCCGGTGAACTTGGTGTGCGGGGTAACCGAACCGGGCTTGCAGAGAACCTGGCCGCGCTCGATGTCCTCGCGCTTGATGCCGCGGAGCAGCAGACCGACGTTGTCGCCAGCCTCGCAGAAGTCCATGGACTTACGGAACATCTCGATACCGGTAACGACGGTGTTCTGGGTATCCTTGATGCCGACGATCTCGACGGGCTCGTTGAGCTTGAGCTCACCGCGCTCGACACGGCCGGTAGCAACGGTACCACGGCCGGAGATGGTCATAACGTCCTCAACGGCCATCAGGAACGGGAGGTCGTTGTTACGAGCAGGCGTCGGGATGTACTCGTCGACGGCCTTCATGAGCTCGCGGATAGCGTCCATCCACTTGGCGTCGCCCTCGAGAGCGCCCAGAGCGGAACCACGGATGACGGGGATGTCGTCGCCGGGGAAATCGTACTCGGAGAGGAGCTCACGGGTCTCCATCTCGACGAGGTCGATGAGCTCGTCATCGTCGACCATGTCGCACTTGTTCAGGAAGACGACGATGTAGGGAACGCCGACCTGACGGGCGAGCAGGATGTGCTCGCGGGTCTGAGCCATGGGGCCGTCGGTAGCGGCGATGACCAGGATAGCGCCGTCCATCTGAGCAGCACCGGAGATCATGTTCTTGACGTAGTCAGCGTGGCCCGGGCAGTCAACGTGAGCGTAGTGACGGGCAGCGGTCTCGTACTCAACGTGGGAGACGGAAATCGTAATGCCGCGCTCGCGCTCCTCGGGAGCCTTGTCGATGTTCTCGAACGCAGTGAAGTCAGCCTTGCAGCCCTCGGTCTCAGAGAGAACCTTGGTGATGGCGGCGGTCAGCGTGGTCTTGCCGTGGTCGACGTGACCAATGGTGCCGATGTTAACATGCGGCTTAGTGCGCTCAAACTTCTCTTTGGCCATAAAGCCCTCCTCTTAACAGGTCGTCCCCGGACGGGACTTTGCCTTTATACCATAGTGGCCTCTCAACATACTATTGAGAAGCCACCGTGTTACCTATGGTAGCGGTGACTGGATTCGAACCAGTGACGCCACGGGTATGAACCGTGTGCTCTAACCAACTGAGCTACACCGCCGGATGGAGCCTGCAACCAGACTTGAACTGGTGACCTCTTCGTTACCAACGAAGTGCTCTACCGACTGAGCTATACAGGCACTTGACGGGTGGGAGCTATAGGATTCGAACCTATGTAGGCAGAGCCAACGGGTTTACAGCCCGTCCCCATTAACCACTCGGGCAAACTCCCAATCGTTCAAGTATCCGCAGGTTCTTTGGTCTTTTGGACCGCCGCCCCCGCGAACGAAAAAGATAATACGATGCAACCTTGGGGGCTGTCAACGAAAACCTCTAGATACACGGTGCCGGGCGTATCTATATGCCTTTGACCTGCGTTTTTGTTGAGTTTAGATATGAAGGGCGGTGGATTTCGCTACGCTGGTGACATTTCCCAAGGGAACACTTTGGCACGGTGGAGTACGCCTACAGCATCGACCTTCGATAACGACCCTCTCGCACTATTACATAGGTCGCGATCGAGCTTTTCCGGCACGGACGAGTGTGGATTATCTCCCGTTTGAAATCGAGCGTGGATAATCTCCCTCTTTTAGCACGGCTTCGAACCCAAAGTGGCAGATTATCCACGCTCATTCACTAGGCGGTAGATTTTCCACGCTCGTACGTCCAGAAATCCACGCTCAAGGTAAACGGCTGGGCCCGCTCCCGCCTTTGTCTCTATCTGTAACATTTAGAGAACATTTTCTCCCCTATCTGTTACAGATCGAGATGTTTCGCAGAGACCCTGGCTTACGTCTCATTCTGTAACAGTACGAACGGTTTTCCGCCCCTTCGTGTTACAGATCGAGACATTTATCTATTCTCGCCTTACATCCACGACATCTGCCCAGTCAATAACGTCGTAGTCATCATCGCTTCGCCAGACGACACACTTGGGTCGTGAATCCGCTTGGGCTGCATCGTCCCTCGCCGCTTGTGGACGACTCGCAAAGAAGCGCCCAAGCTCAGCTCGCGGCAAGATAATCCCTTGCACGCTCCCGCCACCCGCAAGACACACACGCGCCCAGCGACCAGCCTTTTCATATAAGAGCCAATTGGCAACCTGCGAAGATCTGCCCTCAGGCACTTTATCCCCTGGAATATCAGGAACAAACATGGGGTCGACCTCCTCCAGTTGAGCAAAGCCCATCCCCTCCAAACGCGAACCAAGTTTTTCCTTAGCGTAACCGCTCAGCTCGCGCTTGATCATGCCTGCAATACGCCGGGCCGTCCTACCATGGGGATCAAACCGGCTGCATCCGCGCTCATAGGCAGCCAGCGCATCCATAAGCACGTAGACCTCGCTCAAATTGAGCGGCAGCGCCAGCGGGTGTACCGAGGACCTGAATTCGCCGCGATACCCAAACTCCTCGGCCACGCACATGCCGCCGATACGCACGCCATCGCGAATCCTGGCACGGCGCTCCCCCACCGCGTTCTTGCTGCACAGCAAAACGTTATAGGCGATGTCTTCCTGCGAGCGCTCTTCGTGGGAAACGGTGAGCATAATCAAGTCCGCCTCTTCACCGCCAATAAAGGAATCCTTGAGTTCGTAGCCCTTCATGCCTTTGTTAGACGGCTCAGCTGCAAGCAGCGCAAAAAGCTCGTGCACCTGATGGTAGAGCGCTAGGCGTCCCTCCAAATATGGACCATCGGGTCCATTTGCATACGCCTTGACATGCATCCGCAAGGCCCCCGTGTCGACGGGCGCTACCGCCATCTGGCTAATAGCATATCCCTCGCCTGGACGGGAAATCATATCGTTGAGCTCGACCGCATCTGGCATGTTTCTTTTTATGTACTGTCCAAGCAGCATTGGCGGCGCCCGCCTTTCCAATCTTTAACCTATCGATTTTTTCTCTTCGAGTCCATCTCAAGATAGCGTTGGATTTTGTCGAGCGACAAATTGGTCCGGCCCAGGGACTCTGCCGCCGTCAAAATCTTCTGTGCAAGATTTGATCCAAAGTAGTAAATCACATCTCCATTGGCGATGCGCTCAACGTATTCGTCTCCAATCTTATTAATAAGGGAGAAAAACTCGGGGCACAGCATGGGATAACGCTCAGCTATTTCCGTAATCCCCGCATGGCCAAAATCGGCAACGTCCTCGCACTGCCGCTCAAGATCTTCGATACCGTGGCCATTAAGGCCGCGCCCGCAGGAAAAAGCAAGGCCGCGAGACAGGGCAGTTTTGACGCGTTGCCCCTGCTCGTTCGATAGCTTTCCACCCAGCAGAGCTCGCATCATGATCTGGCAGCAAGCGTACGTAGGTCGATAGAGAAAATCGACACGTGCATCACTGGGCATATGGCAATCGCTGCTCAGAGGAAAACAACCGTCTTCTCGTTGCGACTCGAGAATGACATCGAGGGACTCGCGCCAATCCGGATCGTCATCCAAACCATAATCGCGAAAGTAGCGCAGTAGCTGCATCTCCATATCCATGGCACGGATGCTGATGATCGGCTTATTTGTTGCCCTGTCCTTGCCGGCAATGTCGCAAAGAGAGTAAATCATGGTCTTTTTTCCTTTCCGTAGACCCTATGCCAACGATTTCCTTTCGTTGGCTTTGTTGACTCCATTCTCTTTTACAAAGCTATATCCAACGACCAAGCAGTGCTTGGTTATTGCAGGTGACGGAAAAGGAACCAGACCACGTAGGCGCCTACCTAAAAAGAAACGGGCCCTGTCCCATATAGAGACAGAGCCCGAAACTCTCATGGAGCCAGTGACAGGAATCGAACCTGCAACCCACTGATTACAAATCAGTTGCGCTACCGTTGCGCCACACTGGCACACTTGGCGCTTTCGCGCGAAGCCTGTTTAGAATAAAGGAATTGCGGACGAGGCGCAACAGGCCCTTTGACCGACCACATCTCAAAACTATTCGTCAGAACGAATAGTTTTTATTACAATGAAGAAGATAAAACTATTCGTTCTGACGAAGGGTTTCGCGATGTTGACCACGAAGGAAGCTGCAGAGCTACTCGACATCACCCCGCGCAGGGTGCAGGAGCTCATAAAAAACGGAGCACTTGAGGCCCGCAAGGCTTCTGGTGTATGGCTCATCGACAAAGACAGCGTCGACACGCGACTCCGTTCCGTGACCAAAACGGGGGGACGTCCCCGCCGCGGCCACGGTAAGAGCGAGATCGCATTCACCCTCATGAATCGCACACACGAAGTCGCTCAGCTGGTCTACAGCACATCGCGAAAAGACTTTACCCACATCGGCGCCGACGTCGATCGTGCCCACGCCCCTATTGGAGTATTTGGCCCTAATAGTCCCATATCGCTCGACTCCTTCCGCATCTGGTGGCGCGGCCGCGGTATCCCGCTCGCACGCATTGGGCTAGCCTCCCTGCTTGCAGAAGCCGCAGTCGATGTTCCCGATGAACTCGTACAGCGAAATCTTGGCCTCTCCCTATCCGACCAGTATTGGATTAGGCCCCAAGACTCCGGTCTCGCGTGGGAAGATATCAATTTCTTCAATAATGCTTTTGACGACGTCTCGCTAACCATTGCACCCTTCGCCCCGGAGGGTAAGGCAGCTGCCGCAAAGCCTGACAACACCTCGGACGGCAATCTTCAAAAGTACTGGACATGCGAGGATGACCGTCGAATCCTCCACAAGGCAGGTGCACATCTAAACCAGGAACCTTATAACGAGCTGGTGGCGACTGCACTTCACCGTCGCATCCTAAACGGTTGCGATTATGTACCCTATTCGCTCGAAGGCGCGGGTACTTCCGCCTTGAGCACATGCAATGTCTTCTTAACTGACGAAGAAGAATATGTCCCTGCGTTCTATGTAAACCAGCATGCAAATGCAGACGAGCGACTAACCGATTACGAACGGTATGTAGCAAACAGCGAGGAGCTTGGAGCGACAGATATAAAAGACGCCCTTGACCGCATGATCGTATGCGATGACATCATTGCCAACTACGATCGTCATTGGCGCAACTTCGGCCTCGTGCGAAACGTCAACTCACTGGCCTGCAGACCAGCCCCCATCTTCGATTCGGGCTCATCACTCTGGTGCAACATATCACTAGAGGAGCTTAGGGCGGGAGAGCACAGTTTTACCAGCGCACAATTTCATTCAAGCCCCGCCAAACAAATGTTGCTCGTCGAGGACATGGGCTGGTTTGACGGCGGCAAACTCGAAGGCTTCGTTGACGAGGCGATCGAGATTCTGTCTAAAAACGATGCCCTAGCAGCGAGACTGCCTTATCTAAAAGAGGCGCTAACGTGGCGCCTCGAAAGAATGATCGACATCGCTGAATGGAGTTAGCGAGGCAGCATTGCCCCGCCAACTCCCCTACCTCCCGCGCAGGGCCTTGAGCTTGGCCAGGGCATCGGGACTCAGGCGACTGCCCAAAGTCATCTTGATCTGCGGAGCTTCCTCTGCCTCGTGAACGTCGTTATCGATCTGCTTGATCTCGTCCACCAGCATGCGGCTCGAGATACGCGTGACACCCTTGCCCATGACGACGGCCTGGATTGTACCGTCACTCGATACCACGGAGCACGCGCGGCCCTCCTCACGTGCCTCGATGCAGAGCTTCTGCACCACGGTGTCGGCAGAGACGCCCGTCGGCGAAAACTCGATGCGCACGCCGCGGGCCGGCAGGTTGGGACGCTCGCTGGAGATATTGCCCGCGCCGTCGAACACGATCACGGCCTCGTAGCGGCCCTGGGCAAAGGCGGCGACGTCGTTGATGAGGGCGGTGCGCGCCATATCGTGAACGTCGCTGGAATACGGATCGTCGGAATGGTCGTATACGAGCTTTTCGTAGCGCGGCGTGCAGTGGATCACGTTGTAACCGTCGACCACCAGCAGCTCGGGCTTGTTGGAGTGCACCGTCGAGACTGGGTCGGCGATAGCCTGTGCAAACGCATTGCCGCCCACGCCGTAGGTCGCGGCCGAGACAATCGGCTTGGCCGAGCCTTCGCCAAAGCGCTTGGCTTTGGACTTGGCACGGTTCTTTTTGGACATGCGCTACTCCTCCCCCATGAGCTCGCCGGCGTTGCGGCGCAGCCACTCAAAGCACAGCGCCGTGGTCGCCTGGGCAACATTGAGGCTCTCGGTCATGCCGCGCTGGGGAAGCTTGGTCAAAAAGTCGCATTTCTCGAGCACCAGGCGCGAGATGCCATCGCCCTCGGACCCCATGACGAGCGCCACGCGACCCTCGAAGGGAGCATCCCAGCAACTGCCTTCGGCGTGCTCGGAGGCACCGCCCACCCAAAAGCCGGCGGCCTTGAGGTCATCGAGCGCACGGGCGATGTTGGGCACCTGCGCGATAGGCAGATGCATGACGGCGCCGGCTGAAGTCTTGTAGCTGCCCACGGTCACGCCGGCGGCGCGCTTGTTGGCGATGATGACGCCGGCCGCACCCACAACCTCGGCGGAGCGCACGATGGCGCCAAAGTTACCGTCGTCGGTCACATGGTCGAGCACGATGACGAGCGCCGGACCGTCGCCCGCGCGGTCGAGGATACCGGCGACATCGGCATAGGGGAAGTTGCCAACCTCGAGCGCAATGCCCTGGTGAGCGCCATGGCTCGACAGTGCGTCGAGCTGCGCGCGCGGCACATACTTAATGCGGACACCCGCGGCGTTGAGGTCGTCGACCAGGCGCGACAAGGCAGCATCGCGCTCCCCGCCCTCGGCGATGAGCGCGCACTTGATGGGAAAACCGG
>USJB01000004.1 GCA_900554905.1 uncultured Collinsella sp.
TCGGTGCCACGGGCGCCATCGAGGTCATGGCCTGTGCCATGGCGCTCGAGCAGGGCGTGGTGCCGCCGACCATTAACTACCACACACCCGATCCCGCCTGCGATCTTGACTATACGCCCAATCGCGCGGTTCGCGCCGATCTTACCTGGGCGCTTTCGACCAACCTGGGCTTTGGCGGGCACAACGCCGCCATCGCGCTGCGTAGATATACGAGGAGCTAGAGCATGGATTCCAAAAGACTTGCCGAGATAGCCGATGTTATGGAGGACCGCGGCCTCACGCGCGTACGCGTTGAGGAGCCCGATGGCACCGCGGTCGAGCTCGAACGCGCGAGCGCCGCGCAGCCGGTTGCCGTGCCCATGCCTATGCCGGGTGCCGTGACTGCTCCGGCGGTGGCTCCTGTCGCCATGCCTGCCGCCGCACCGGAGCCCGCCGCGCAGGCGCCTGCCGCCGCACCGGAGCCCAAGGGCACCGAGGTGACCGCTCCCATGGTCGGCGTGTTCTATGCTGCCCCGGCGCCGGGCGACGAACCGTTTGTACACGTGGGCTCCAAGGTCAAGGCCGGCGAGACCCTCTGCATCATCGAGGCCATGAAGGTTCTCAACGAGGTGACGGCCGAGGCAGACGGCGAGGTGCTCGAGATCTGCGTGGCCGACGGCGACCTCGTGGAGTTTGGCAGCTGCCTCATGAGGATCGGATAGGTGATATCCATGAACAAAGAAGAGCTCAAGAAGCTGTTGCCGCATCGTGAGCCGATGCTTTTGCTCGACGAAGCCGAGCTAGTGGGCGACGAGGCCCACGGCAAGATCACGATTACGGGCGACGAGTACTTTTTGCAGGGGCATTTTCCGGGAAACCCGGTCGTCCCCGGCGTGATTCAGTGCGAGATGCTCGCCCAGAACTGCTGCGTGCTGCTGATGGGCGATGAGGAGGCGCGCGGCGCGACGCCGTTCTACACCAGTCTGGACAAGGTGCGCTTTAAGCGTCCGGTGCGCCCGGGCGACACGGTTGATCTGGTGTGCTCCATCACGCGTGCGCGCGGGCCGTTCCGCTTTGCGACAGGTATTGCGAGCGTTAACGGTGAGGTTTGCTGCCGCGCCGATATGTCTTTTGCACTCATGCACGAAAGTTAAGGAAGGCTTCATGTTCGACAAAGTGCTCATCGCCAACCGCGGCGAAGTCGCGGTCCGTGTTATCCGCGCGTGCCGCGATATGGGCATCAAGACCGTCGCCGTCTACTCCACGGCCGATGCGGACGCGCTGCACGTGCAGCTTGCCGACGAGGCGTATTGCATCGGCGGCCCGCGTCTTGCCGAGAGCTACCTCAACGACGACGCTGTGCTCACCTGTGCCGTAAAGTCGGGGGCAAAGGCGATCCATCCTGGCTACGGTTTCTTTTCCGAGAAGGCGAGCTTCGTGCGCGACTGCGACAAGTATGGCCTGGCGTTTGTCGGTCCTTCTGCCGAGGTGATCGACAGCATGGGCGACAAAGATGCCGCACGTCGAACGGCTGCCGCCGCGGGCGTGCCCATCGTACCGGGTTGCGATTTGCTCAAAAGTCCCGAGGAGGCAACGGTCGAGGCCGAGCGCATTGGCTGTCCCGTGCTCATCAAGGCGCGTGCAGGTGGCGGCGGTCGCGGCATTCGCAAGGTCGAGCGCGTGGAAGATGCGGCAAAGGCGTTCATCGAGGCGCGTGCCGAGGGCGAGGCCGTTTTTGGCGACGGCGAGTGCTACATGGAGAAGTTCGTCGCGCCGGCGCACCACGTTGAGGTGCAGATTATGGCCGATAAGCAGGGCCATGTGTTTTCGCTTGGCGAGCGCGAGTGCTCGGTGCAGCGTCGCAACCAAAAGCTGATCGAGGAGAGCCCCGCGCCGTGCCTCGACGGACACGACGATATTCGTGCCCGTATGCACAAGGCGGCGCGTGACCTGGCTCGTGCCGTTGGCTACGAAGGAGCCGGTACCATCGAGTTCCTGTATTCGGACGACGGCAATTTCTACTTTATGGAAATGAACACGCGCTTGCAGGTGGAGCATCCGGTTACGGAGTTTGTGACCGATACCGACTTGGTCAAGTGGCAGCTGCGCGTGGCAGCCGGCCAACCTCTGCCCTTTGAGCAGGAGGACATGCCGGTCCGCAACCACGCCATGGAGTGCCGCATCAATGCCGAAACGCCGGACTTTCTGCCGTCATGCGGAACGGTCACTGCGTTGCGTGTGCCGGGTGGTCCGCGCGTGCGCTGGGATTCCGCCATGTTTACCGGGGCCGCCGTTCCGCCGTACTACGACTCCATGCTCGGCAAGCTCATCGTGTGCGCGCCCACGCGTGACGGTGCCATTCGCAAGATGCGCTCGGCCCTGGGCGAGCTCGTGATTGAGGGCGTGAGCGAAAACAGCGAGCTTCAGCTCGACGTGCTGGCAAACGACGAGTTCTTGTCGGGCATGTATCACACCGATCTGATGGGGCATCTCTATGCTGATGAATAGAAAAGCGAAGACGGTCAACGTCCTCGAGGGGCCGATGACCGAGTCGTGCGCCGAGTTTCCCGCGCGCCACGTGTTTATCAAGTGCCCGGAGTGCCGCCGCGTGATCGATGAGGCACGCCTGCACGACAACCTCGAGGTCTGCCCTCGTTGCGGCAAACACTTTCGCGTGAGCGGTCGCGCGCGCATGCGCATGACGGTCGACGAGGGCACGTTTGAGGAATGGGATGCCAATCTGGCGTCGGAGGACTTCCTCTCGTTTCCCGGCTATGCCGACAAGCTCAAGAGCGTGAGCGAGCGTTCGGGCGAGCGCGATGCCGTTGTGTGCGGCAGGGGCAAAATCTGCGGTTGCGATACCGCGCTCTTCTTTATGGACGCTAACTTTATGATGGGCTCGATGGGCTCCGTGGTGGGCGAGAAGATCTGTCGCGCATTTGAGCGTGCGACCGAGCTGGGATTGCCAGTTGTCGGCTTTACCGTTTCGGGCGGTGCTCGGCGTGACATCGCTTATGCAGATGGCCAAGATTTCTGCGGCGGTTAGGCGCCACAGCGAGGCGGGCGGCCTGTATATCACGGTGCTCACCGACCCCACGACCGGAGGCGTAACCGCGAGCTTTGCCATGGAGGGCGATATTATCCTGGCCGAGCCCGATGCCCTGACGGCATTTGCCGGCCCGCGCGTGATCGAGCAGAACATGCACAAGCGCCTGCCCAAGGGATTCCAGCGCTCCGAGTTTTTGCTGGAGCACGGCTTTTGCGATGCCGTCGTTCCGCGTGGCGAGATTGCGCTCACGGTAGGCGAGCTGCTGGCGCTGCACGAAGGGCATGCGCCCGGCCTGGGGGCACCGCATGAGATCGTGCATACGGGTCGCCGCGGCAAAAAGCTGGGGCACTTGTTCAAGCGCTCGACGGCACCAAAAACCGCGCTCGAGATTGTCAAGCAGACCCGCTCGGCAGATCGCGCCACGGCGGGCGAGATGATCTCGCTGGGCCTGGATGGATTTGTGGAGCTGCATGGCGACCGTTACTTTGGCGACGACGCTGCCGTGGTGGGCGGCATCGGCTGGAAGGACGGACGACCCGTAACGGTCATCGCCATCGAGCGCGGCACCACGACCAAAGAGCGCATGCGTCGCAACTTTGGTATGGCACATCCCGAGGGCTACCGCAAAGCGCGTCGCCTTATGCGCCAAGCCGAAAAGTTTGGTCGACCGGTTCTGTGCCTGGTCGATACTTCGGGCGCGTTTTGCGGCATCGGTGCCGAGGAGCGCGGCCAGGGCGAGGCGATTGCCCGGAATCTCATGGAGATGAGCGGCCTTAAGACGCCGATTGTCTCGGTGGTGACAGGCGAGGGCGGCTCTGGTGGCGCGCTGGCGCTGTCCGTGGCCGACCGCATCCTGATGCTCTCGAGCTCGGCCTATTCAGTCGTGAGCCCCGAGGCCTGTGCGTCGATCCTGTGGAAGGATACCGAGCGTGCGGATGAGGCCGCCGAGGCGCTTAAGCTCACGGCCCCCGATCTGCTGGCGCTCGGCATCATCGACGGCATTGTTGACGATAAGGGCCTGTCGCATGAGGAGATCGCCGGTGCCGTCATGTCCTCGGCATTTGATGCCTTCGATACGCTTGGGCAGCTCGACGACGCGACCCTCACAAACCTCCGCTACGAAAAGTACCGCGCAATCGGTCGATACCGCACGATGTGACAAAGGGACAGCCCGCATGTCATATTGGGAAAGGCGTTCCATGCTACAAGTTTCTAACACCTCGTTTACAACGTCGGTTTCATCAAACGCCATGGCCGTGGTGGACTATCTGTCCAAAAGCATGATGTCGGCACTGCCGTTTATTGTCTGCGCGGCGTTGTTCCGCACCGTCGCTGTCATTATGGGCGAAGGCATGCTGGGCCTGTGGTCTGCCGATTCCGATATCTATCGCCTGTTCTACAGTTGGCTCTATAACGCCGGCTACTACTTTTTGCCCATTTATCTTGGTTGGGCGGCCGCCCGCCAGCTCGGTTGCTCGGAGCAGCTGGGCATGATGCTGGGCGGCGTATTGATTGCACCCGATTTACTCAAGCTTGTCGATGCCGCATCGACGACGGGGGCATCGATGACTTCCGTGTATGGTCTGCTTCCTGCGCCGGTCAACGATTACACGACGACTGTTATTCCGGTTCTCATCTCGGTGCCCGTGCTATGGCGAGTGGAGTGTTTCTTTAAACGCGTTATCCCTAAGGCCGTGGCGTTTTCGTTTGTTCCGTTTGCGACCATGCTTGTCATGGTTCCGGTTTCGCTGTGTATTACGGCGCCGGCGGGCAGCTATCTGGGCATGCTGTTGGGCCAGCTTATGTTTATGCTTGGCAATTCCGGTGGCATCGTGTCGCTGCTCACGCTCATGGGGCTTGCTGCGGGCTGGGAGTTCCTAAAGATCGCCGGCGTCAGCAACGTTGTCCTATCGCTCGCCTATGCGCAGTTTATGAGTGTGGGAACGGATTCGTGCATCCTGATCGCCGCGACGATGGCAACGTTCGCCGTTTGGGGCATGCCCTTTGGCGCGTCGCTTCGCGTTGCGGATAAGGACGAGAAGACGCTCATGCTGGGCTATTCGATCTCGGGTGTTCTTGGCGGCGTAAGCGAGCCGGCGCTGTACGGTTGCGGCTTTAAATATGGCAGGTGCCTGACGTGCATGGCCATTGGCGGCGCCGTCGGAGGCCTTGTTGCGGCCGTGGGCCACGTTACGGCCTATACCATCGGCATGACGAATGTCCTTATGGTCATTGGCTTTGCCACGGGCGGCATCTCGAACCTGCTGTGGTGCTGCGCTGCCGGCGGTGTGGCATTTGCGGTGTCTGCGGCGCTGAGCTACTGCTTTGGCGTGGTGCCGGCGAAGGGACAGACGACGGGGGACGGAGCCGATTTGCCCGAAACCTCTAAGAGCGTGGCCGAAGTAAGCGCGTAAACCTGTGCGACACAAGGACGATTCCTTTGCCATATTCCAAGGCCGTGGCCCGTGTGGGTTGCGGCCTTTTTTGTATCTGGGGGACAAAGTGGCTACACTACAATCCGTTTGAGCAATAGATATATAGGTAGTACCGTGGGGGCGGATGTAGATGGTCGAGTGGATTGTTAAGCGTGCGCAGGGCGACCGTGCGCGCGTGGGCACGTTGACGGGCGTGGTGTGTATTCTCGCCAATGTGGCACTATGCGCTGCGAAGGGCGTAATTGGCGTGCTGTCGGGATCGGTTTCGATTGTGGCGGATGCCATGAACAACCTGTCCGATGCAAGCTCGAATATCGTGAGCGTGCTGGGCTTTAAGCTGGCGAGCAAGCCGGCCGACCCCGAGCATCCTTACGGCCACGGTCGCTACGAGTATCTCTCGGGTCTGGTCGTGGCGGCACTCGTGCTGCTGATTGGCGTTGAGCTGGTGAAGTCCTCGGTCGAGCGCGTCATCCACCCCGAACCTGTCGAGTTCTCGCTTGCCCTGGTGGCAGTCCTGGCGCTTTCGATGGTTGTTAAGCTGTGGATGGCGGCGCTCAACCAAAAGCTCGGCGATCGCATTGAGTCCGAGACGCTGCATGCGACCGCGCAGGATTCCAAGAACGATGTCCTTGCCACAGGCGCCGTGCTGGCATGTGCGATTGTTTCGCAGGTGACGCACATCAATCTTGACGCATGGGTTGGCCTTGCCGTTGGCGCCTATATTGGCTGGAGCGGCCTTGAACTTATTCAAGATACGGTGAGCCCGCTTTTGGGCCAGTCACCCGATCCTAAGCTGGTCAAGCACATTCGAGACAAGATCATGAGCTATCCCGGCGTTTTGGGCGTTCACGATTTGATGGTTCACGACTACGGCCCGGGCAGGAAGTTTGCAAGTGCGCACGCCGAGATGGCGGCCGAGGCCAGCCCGCTGGAAAGCCACGACACGCTCGATAACATCGAGCAGTCGTTTAGGGACGAAGACGGCATGATCGTCACGCTTCACTACGATCCCATCGTGACCGATGACCCCAAGGTGGCGAGCATGCGCTTGCGCATTCACGCCATGGCTCAGGAGATCGATAACCGCCTCTCGATTCATGATTTGCGCTGCGTGCCGGGCCCCACGCACACCAACGTGATCTTTGACTGCGTGCGTCCCTCGGATCTGCAGATGAGTGCCGAAGACTTAAAGCACGCGCTGGCACAACGGGTCGAATCGGAATTTCCCAAGTCGATTGCCAAGATTACGATCGACGAAGACTACGTAGGGCATACCCACGAGTAAGGCTGTGCCGGCAAAGCAGGTTATGCAGAAGGGGAGAGCATGAAGAAGCTGTATCTACTCCGCCACGGCCAGACGGACTTCAACGTCAAAAAGCTGGTCCAGGGCCGCTGCGATTCACCGTTGACCGACCTGGGCCGCAAACAAGCGGGAATGGCAGCCGCATGGCTCAAGGGCCACGGCGTCGTCCCCGATAAAGTAGTCTCTTCGCCCCTAGGCCGAGCCATGGACACAGCTCAGCTCGTCGCAACCGAGCTCCTCGGCCCGGACGCAGCAGTCGAGCCCTGCGAAGGCATCATCGAGCGCTGCTACGGCTCCTTCGAAGAAGGCCCGCACGACGCGCTACCCACCGACGTCTGGGATCCGGGCGAGGATCTGGTCCCCTTTGGAGGAGAAGGAAGCCACGCGCTGCAAGAACGCATGGTAGACACCCTCACCAATCTCATGGGCGCCGATGGTATCGAAACCCTCTTAGCAGTAAGCCACGGCAGTGCCAGCCGCCAATTCATCAAAGCTGCAGCCCCAGAGGGCTTCGAGCTCCCAACAAAACTCCCCAACTGCGCCATCATGGTCTTCGATTTTGACGATACGCGAGAAGAGGACGATACGCCCCGATGCAAGTTCACCTTGCAACAAATTGTGGATCCCCAACAAAGTAATTTGCTGAGCGAGCAGAGTTAAGCAGACATCAACGTGTCGTCTCCCGAGCTTGGCAGAGGGGCGGCGAAATATATTAAGGTTGTCGCGAGTTCCGCACGAACAGGAGAGCACTTAATGTGCTCTCCGTCGTGAGCAGGACTGTAGAGCAGCAACCTTAATATGTCTCAGGCCCGCCCCCTCCGCCGCACACTGGGAACGTGCCACGCACTTTACCTGCGTAAACAATGTGAGTGAAATATGAATCTCGATGGATACGCCCGCAGCCGTGTATACTAAACAGCTGTGTGTAACCAGGGGAGTATTCTGGCTGGACAAAATGCCTGCTTAATAGGGTTGTCAGGTAGTCCGGGCGAAATACAAGGCTGGGGAGCACGTCGTGTAAGTAGTGGTCCTCTAGGGGCGTACGCTCGGTGGCGTATGCATTGTCCCAAGACCACGCGAGAGTTGGGATCATATCTTGATCAGCATGATTCTCGGCCGCAAGATTGGCATGACCCAGGTTTGGGACGAGGACGACAACGTCGTTCCCGTCACGGTCATCCAGGCTGGCCCCTGCGCTGTCTCGCAGGTTAAAACTCAGGCAACCGACGGCTATGACGCCGTCCAGATCGGTTTCGGCGACATCAAGGCCAAGAACGTGAACAAGCCCATGGCTGGTCACTTCGCCAAGGCTGGCGTCGAGCCTGTCCGCTTCCTTCGTGAGGTCCGCGTCGAGAACGGCGAGGAGCACAAGGTCGGCGAGGTCGTCACCGTCGCTGATTTCGCTGATGTCGAGAAGGTCGACGTCATCGGTACCTCCAAGGGTAAGGGCTTCCAGGGTCGCATCAAGCGCTGGGGTCAGCGCCGCGGTCCTATGACGCATGGTTCTCACTTCCAGCGTCACCCCGGTTCTATCGGTCAGTGCGCCTATCCTGCGCGCGTCCTCAAGGGCGTCAAGATGGCCGGTCACATGGGTAACGAGCGCGTTACCGTCAAGAACCTTTCCGTTGTCCGCATCGATGCCGAGCAGAACCTCATCTTGGTCAAGGGCGCTGTCCCGGGTGCCAAGAATGGTCTCGTCGCCATCCGTATGGCCTAAGGGCCCAGCCCATTTAGCCCAGCGTCATACCAAGGAGAACACTTAAATGGCAAAGTTTGAAGTAAAGAACAGCGAGGGCAAGAAGGTCGCCGAGGCCGAGCTCGCCGCTGAGGTGTACGGCATCGAGCCGAACATCCACGTTATGCACCACATCGTCAAGTGCCAGATGGCCTCTTGGCGTCAGGGCACCCAGTCCGCTAAGGGCCGCTCTGAGGTTTCCGGTGGCGGCAAGAAGCCTTGGCGTCAGAAGGGCACCGGCCGTGCCCGCCAGGGTTCCATCCGTGCTGCCCAGTGGCGTCACGGTGGCGTCGTCTTCGCCCCCAAGCCCCGTTCCTACGCTAAGCGTATGAACAACAAGGAGGTCAAGCTGGCTATGCGCTCCGCGCTGTCCGCCAAGCTGGCCGATGGCGAGCTCGTGCTCGTCGACGACTACGGCTTCGAGAAGCCTTCCACCAAGGCTGCCGTTGCCATGCTCAAGGCTCTCGGCCTTGAGGGCAAGCGTCTGACCATCATCGTTCGCGATGAGGACGTCAACGCCTACCTGTCGTTCCGCAACATTCCCAAGACGTTCATCATCACTGCCGACGAGGCCAACACCTACGATCTCGTCAACAACAACGCCGTGCTGATGCCCGCCGACATCGCCGCTCACTTCGGGGAGGTGCTTGCATAAATGACCGCCCACGAGATCATCATCCGTCCGATCGTGTCCGAGCGTTCCTTCTCCGGCATGGAGCTGAACAAGTACACGTTCGAGGTCGCCAAGGATGCTAACAAGTATCAGATCAAGGACGCTGTCGAGGAGATCTTCGGCGTCAAGGTCGTTCGCGTGAACACCCTGACGGTCAAGCCCAAGACCAAGCGCGTGCGCTATGTCGCCGGCAAGACCCGTTCTTGGAAGAAGGCCATCGTCACGCTGGCCGAGGGCGACACCATCGAGGTCTTTGGCAACCAGGCCTAAGACTCGCTGCTGTTGAGTGAGCTCATGCCTCCCAAATAGGGGAGGCGGGAGCTCAAGGTTTTGGGCGTATTAAATGGACACGCCCGGAACCGTGTATACGTCCGGTGTCATCGCACCCGAGGCAGAACCTCGAATCCCTGTCTGCGATGGCTAACGGATTCCTATTGAAAGGGATTGTAATGGCTGTAAAGCACCTTAAGCCGACCTCCGCTGGTAGGCGTTGGCAGACGATCTCCGACTTCTCCGAGATCACCTGCACCAAGCCCGAGAAGTCTCTTCTCGAGCCCCTGCCCAAGAAGGCCGGTCGTAACAACAACGGCCGCATCACCACCCGCCACCAGGGCGGCGGCGTGAAGCGTCGTTACCGCGTGATCGACTTCAAGCGCAACAAGGACGGCGTGCCCGCCAAGGTTGCCACGATCGAGTACGATCCGAACCGTTCCGCTCGCATCGCTCTGCTGCACTACGCTGACGGTGAGAAGCGCTACATCCTGGCCCCCAAGGGCCTCGAGGTCGGTCAGACCATCATGTCCGGTTCTGACGCCGACATCAAGCCGGGCAACGCTCTGCCCCTCGCCGACATTCCCGTCGGTACGCTCATCCACGCCGTCGAGTTCCAGCCGGGCAAGGGCGCTGCTATCGCCCGTTCCGCCGGTAACTCCTGCCAGCTGATGGGTAAGGAGGGCAAGTACGCCATCGTCCGTATGCCTTCCTCCGAGATGCGCCGCATCCTCGTTACCTGCCGCGCCACCGTCGGTGAGGTCGGCAACGCCGATCACTCCAACATCGTCATCGGCAAGGCCGGCCGTAAGCGTCACATGAACGTGCGCCCGACCGTCCGCGGTACCGTCATGAACCCTGTCGACCACCCGCACGGCGGTGGCGAGGGCAAGAACCACACCTCTGGTCGTCCCTCCGTTACCCCCTGGGGTAAGCCGACGAAGGGCCTTCGTACGCGCAAGAAGAAGAAGGTCTCGAACCAGCACATCATTCGTCGCCGTAAGAAGTAATTTCGGATACCGAGTTTTAGGAGAAAGCACTTATGAGCAGAAGTCTCAAAAAGGGCCCGTTCGTGGAGACTCGCCTTCTCTCGCGTATCACCGCGATGAACGAGGCTGGCAAGAAGGACGTCGTGAAGACCTGGTCCCGCGCGTCCACCATCTTCCCCGAGATGGTTGGTCACACCATCGCCGTCCACGACGGCCGCAAGCATGTGCCCGTGTATGTTACCGAGTCCATGGTTGGTCACAAGCTCGGCGAGTTCGCGCCGACTCGTACGTTCCGTGGCCACAAGGCCAAATAGGGGGTTAACCGTAAATGGCAACTAAGTCTATTGAAACTGAGGCCACCGAGGTTCGCGCCGTCGCTAAGTACGTGCGTGTTTCCCCCAGCAAGGCCCGCCTGGTGGTCGATCTGATCCGCCGCAAGCCTGTCGCTCAGGCCTTCGACATCCTCCACTTCTGCGACCGCGCCGTCGCCGTGGATGTCGAGAAGGTTCTCCGTTCCGCCGTTGCGAACGCCGAGAACAACAACGGTCTGCGTGCCGACAACCTGGTTGTCGCCGCTGCCTATGTTGACGAGGGTCCGACGCTTAAGCGCATCCGTCCCCGCGCCAAGGGTTCCGCTTCTCGCATTCTGAAGCGTACTTCCCACATCACCGTCGTCGTTGCTCCTCGAAAGGAGGCGTAAAGCTGTATGGGTCAGAAAGTCTACCCCACCGGCTTCCGTCTTGGCATCACCGAGAACTGGCGCTCCCGCTGGTTCGCAGAGAAGGATTACGCTAAGACCCTCGGTAACGATCTCGAGATCCGCAAGTACCTCGAGAAGCGTCTTTCCCGCGCAGCTGTCTCCCGCGTCGAGATCGAGCGCGCTGGCGACAAGGTGAAGGTCATCATCCTCACCGCTCGCCCCGGCGTTGTCATCGGTAAGAAGGGTGCCGAGATCGATACCCTCCGCACCGAGCTCGAGAAGGTCGCTGGCGTCTCCAAGGGCCAGCTCTCCGTCGACGTTGTCGAGATCAAGCGCCCCGAGCTCGACGCCAACCTCGTTGCTCAGTCTATCGCCGAGCAGCTTGAGGGCCGCGTTGCCTTCCGTCGCGCTATGCGCAAGGCTGTCCAGTCCGCCCGCAAGGCCGGCGCTAAGGGCATCCGTATCCAGTGCTCTGGTCGTCTCGGCGGTGCCGAGATGGGCCGTCGTGAGTGGTACCGCGAGGGTCGCGTGCCTCTGCACACCCTCCGTGCCAAGATCGACTACGGCACGGCTGTCGCCAGCACCACCATGGGCGCTTGCGGCGTGAAGGTCTGGATCTACCTGGGCGAGAAGCTCCCGGGCCAGCCTGTTCCCAACCCTGCACTCGAGGGCTCTTCCCGTCCTCGTCGTCGTAACTCCGAGAGGAGGGGTCAGTAGTGCTTGCCCCTAAGCGTATTCTTCACCGCAAGGTGCAGCGTGGCTCCATGAAGGGCCAGGCCAAGGGTAATACCGAGCTGCATTTCGGCGAGTTTGGTATCCAGGCTCTCGAGGCCCATTGGATCACCAACCGTCAGATCGAGGCCGCTCGTATTGCCATGACCCGCTACATGAAGCGTGGCGGTCGTGTCTACATCACGATCTTCCCCGATAAGCCCATCACCAAGAAGCCTGCCGAGACTCGCATGGGCTCTGGTAAGGGTAACCCCGAGGAGTGGGTAGCCGTCGTCAAGCCCGGCCGCATCATGTTCGAGGTCAAGGGCGTGCCCGAGGAGGTCGCTCGCGAGGCTCTGCGTCTTGCACAGCACAAGCTTCCCATCAAGACCAAGATTGTTGCTGCCAAGAACGCTGAGCAGCGCATCGAGAAGGAGATGGCTGAGGAGGCCGCTCTCGAGGCCAAGTGGGCTGCTGAGGACGCCGCCGCCGCCAAGGAGGAGAACTAATGAAGCCCGCAGAGATTCGTGAGCTCTCGGACGCTCAGCTCGTTGAGAAGCTGAAGGAAATGCGCGCCGAGCTCTTTAACCTTCGTTTCCAGATGGCCACCAGCCAGCTGGACAACACCGCTCGCGTCAACACCGTGAAGAAGGACATCGCTCGCGTCCTCACGGAGCAGCGCGCCCGCGAGATCGCAGCGGAGAAGTCCGCTGTCGCCGAGTAGGACCTAAGGAGAGAACATGACTGATTCGCGTAACTCGCGTAAGGTCCGTACGGGTGTCGTTACCTCCGTCTCCGGTGCCAAGACCATTGTTGTCACCATCACCGAGCGCAAGCGTCACCCCAAGTACGGCAAGATGATGACCAGCTCCAAGAAGCTGCACGCTCACGACGAGGAGTGCACGGCTGGCGTGGGCGATACCGTCCGCGTTATGGAGACCCGTCCTATGTCCAAGATGAAGCGTTGGCGCCTCATCGAGGTCGTCGAGCGCGCTAAATAAGCAGTCGCTCTTACGACTTGTACGTTTCCGAAGATGTGCGTATGCCTGGCTTGCATACCACGGGCCGTATAAAGGCTGCGCACCTCTCTTCGGTTCTTAGTTCGGAGGAACATCTACCATGATTCAGATGCAAACCATGCTGAACGTCGCCGACAACTCCGGCGCTCGCAAGATTCGCTGCATCAAGGTGCTTGGCGGTTCCAAGCGTCGTTATGCAGGCATCGGCGATGTGTTCATCGGTGCTGTCCAGGAGGCTACCCCTGGCGCCAACGTCAAGAAGAAGGACGTTGTCCGTTGCGTCGTCGTTCGCACCGTTAAGGAGATCCGCCGCAAGGATGGCTCCTACATTCGCTTTGATGAGAACGCCTGCGTTGTCATCAACAACGATGGTTCGCCCGTCGGCACCCGTATCTTCGGGCCTGTCGCTCGCGAGCTTCGTGACAAGAAGTACATGAAGATCGTCTCGCTCGCTCCCGAGACCCTGTAGTTAGGGGAGATATATGTATATCAAGAAGGGCGATAAGGTCCAGGTTCTCTCTGGTAAGGATCGCGGCAAGCAGGGCGTTATCCTGCGTGCTCTCCCCGCCGAGAACAAGGTCGTTGTCGAGGGCGTTTCGGTCGTCAAGAAGGCCGTCAAGCCCAACGCTGCCAACCAGCAGGGCGGCATCGTTTCGCAGGAGGCTCCCATCGACGCCTCCAACGTCAATCTCGTTTGCCCCGAGTGCGGTAAGGTTACCCGCGTCGGTCACGAGAAGGACGGCAAGAACAAGCTGCGCGTCTGCAAGAAGTGCGGCCACAAGTTCTAAGCTGCCCGCAACATCAAGTTGCTAGCAAAGGCCCGGATGCCCCACGGCACCCGGGTCTTTTTCTATCCCCACTCATTTGGGACAGACTTAAATGAGTACCCTAACTGGGTAAGCATAAATGAGCGGGTCGTACTGTATAAATTGCTTGTGTGCGCGTTTATGCGCGTTAGATTGCGTTTAATTACGCACCTATGCGTATATATGCGCCGTTTACGGGGCAATAATGACCGTTTAGCGGTGAGATACGCAAAAACGCGCACAGACGCGCGTGTTTGTGCGAATATAGAGCTGTCAGAAATGCAAGACGTTCTATGACACAGGAGACACATAATGGCAGATTCCAAGCAGGCTCCACTCGACGCCGCGGCAGCCGCCAAAGCGGCATTTGCTTCGGTCCAGGACAAGCCGTTCCCTAACGACATCTTTACGGCTCCCGAGCTCCGTTGGGCTGTGATCGGTTGCGGCGTTATTGCCAACCAGATGGCTCAGTCCCTTGCCCTGGCCGGCCGCAAGCTTACGGGCGTTGCCAACCGCACGCTCACCAAGGCTCAGACTTTTGCCGACCAGTACGGCGTCGAGAAGGTCTATGACACGGTTGAGGATCTCTACGCCGATCCGGATATCGACGCCGTCTATATCACCACGCCGCACAACACGCATATCACCTATCTGCGTGCCGCGCTGGCCGCCGGCAAGCACGTGCTCTGCGAGAAGGCCATTACCCTCAACTCTGCCGAGCTCGACGAGGCCCGTACCATCGCCGACGAGCACAACGTGGTCCTTATGGATGCTACCACGGTGCTCCACATGCCGCTGTATCAGGAGCTGCGCCGTCGCATGGATGCGGGCGACTTTGGCCGCATGAACCTCGCCCAGCTCAACTTTGGCAGCTATAAGGAGTACGGCGACCTGACCAACCGCTTCTACAACCGCAGCCTTGCCGGCGGCGCCATGCTCGATATTGGCGTGTATGCCCTGTCCGTCATGCGCCTCTTTATGGCAAGCCAGCCCGCTGAGGTCGTTTCGCTGGGCAATACCTGCGAGACTGGCGTTGACGTCGCAGGTGGCATTGTCTGCCGTAACGCCGAGCAGCAGCTGGGCGTCGTGAGCCTTACGCTCCACTCCAAGCAGCCCAAGCGCTCGGTTATCAGCTTCGATAAGTGCTATATCGAGGTCAACGAGTATCCGCGTGCCGATCACGCGACGATCGTGTGGACCGCGGACGGTCATCGCGAGGAGGTCGCCGCGGGCACCGAGGCTTATGCCCTGTGCTACGAGATGGCTGACCTCGAGCAGGCCGTCGCCGGCGACGATTCCAAGCGTGAGCTTCTGGATTATGCTTCTGATGTGATGGAGCTCATGACCAAGCTCCGCGCCGATTGGGGAGTCGTCTACCCCGAGGAGGAGTAAGCGATGCTTGCGGAAGATAGGCTCAACGCGATTGTGTCGATGGTGCAGCAGGCTGGCTCGGTAACGGTGCCCGAGCTTGCCGATGCCCTGGGCGTGACGGCCTCTACCATTCGACGCGACCTACAGACGCTCGACCGAGCGCACCGCATCGCCAAGGTGCACGGTGGCGCGACAAGTCTTGAGCGCGCGCACGTGACGCGCGACCTAACGATCAGTGAGCGCAGTGATCTCCATAACGACGACAAGGAGCGTATCTGCGCCCGCGCCGCGGCGCTCGTGGAGCCCGAGAGTTTTGTGTACATCGATTCGGGTTCGACAACGCTCAGACTCATCGAGCATCTTCCGCATCTCGAATCGGTCACCTATGTGACTGATTCCGTGCTCCATGCTCAGCATCTCGCTGTGCGCGGCATGCGCACCGTGGTGCTGGGCGGCGAGCTTAAACCCGAGACCGAGGCGCTCGTTGGCCCCGATGCTCTGGCAACCCTAGACCGCTACAACTTTAACTGCGGCTTTTGGGGTTCTAACGGCATTGCCGCCGAGCAGGGCTTTACGACGCCCGATATCGAGGAAGCGCAGGTCAAGCGTATCTCGATGCGCCATACAGCCAAACGCTTCGTAATCTCGGACGCCAGTAAGTTTGGCATGGTGGCTCCCGTAAAATTCGCGGACTTCCGTGACGCAACGGTTATCACCGCGGGCGAGGTGCCCGCCAAGTACCAGACGATGGAAAACGTCATCACGGTTTAGCAACGGGGCGAAGTAAGGCCAAAACCACCACAAAGGTGCCTGTCCCCATTGTGGTGGTTCCGATGGCCCCGTCGGGCATGATTTCCCAGTACCCCTGTTTCCATACGACGTGATCATGCCCGCCGGGGCCATCGTTTAGATATCGCTTAAAAGCGCCGTCACTTCGGCGCTATCAATCACTCAAACACAAGGTAATACGCAGGTTGTGACCCTCAGAAGGGGAGGGCTGGGCCTGCTTGTGCAAAAGGAGGAAACATGTCAGCTGCAAACGAGAAGGTGAGGGGCGGCACTTACGATGTCGTTGCCATCACGGCATGTCCAACGGGCATTGCTCACACATTTATGGCGGCCAAAGGGTTGGAAGACCAGGCAGCCAAGATGGGCGTGAGCATTAAGGTCGAGACTCAGGGTTCGGGCGGCGCTAAAAATGTACTGACCGCGGCAGACATCGCTGGTGCCAAGGGTGTCATCATTGCGGCGGATAAAAATGTCGAGCTCGATCGCTTCGATGGCAAGCCGGTTTACTCCTGTGCGGTGACGCGTGGCATTAATGACGCCGAGGAACTTATCAATATTGCGCTTGCGGGCAATGCGCCTATTCATCATGTGTCCGGCGGCGCCGCGGTACAGGCGGCTGCCGAGGGCGAATCCGAGGGTTTGGGCCGCAGGGTCTATAAGGACCTGATGAACGGCGTTTCGCACATGCTCCCCTTTGTTGTTGGCGGCGGCATCCTCATGGCGCTTTCGTTCTTGCTGGACCAGGCGGGGCTGGGCACAAGCGCATACGGCCACAGCACTCCGGTCGCGGCCTTCTTTAACCTTGCGGGCAACCAGGCGTTCAACTTTATGCTCCCCATCCTTGCGGGCTATATTGCCATGTCCATTGCTGACCGTCCGGGCTTGGCCGCGGGCTTTGTGGGTGGCTGGATTGCAAAGCAGGGCTTCACGTTGGGCTATCTCACCACGGCAATGGATGCCGATGCCCAGGCTCAGCTTGTCTCTGCTGGCTTTTTGGGCGCGCTGCTGGTCGGTTTTGCCGCCGGCATTATCGTCAATGCGCTCAAGAAGGCTGCAAGCGTGCTACCCGAGTCGCTCGACGGTATCAAGCCCATGCTCATCTACCCCGTGCTGGGCATTCTCTTTACGAGTCTCTTTATGATGGCCGTTAACCCGATTATGGGCGTTATCAACACCGCCATTAGCGGCGCGCTCAACGGTCTTTCGGGCACGAGCATCGTTCTTTTGGGCATTATCTGCGCCGGCATGCAGGCGACCGACATGGGTGGTCCCATCAACAAGGCCGCATATGTCTTTGGCACCGCGGCCCTTGCCGAGCAAACGCTGCAGGGCAATATGATC
>USJB01000005.1 GCA_900554905.1 uncultured Collinsella sp.
CCGGTCCACGAGAGCTCCGGCACACAGAACAGGCCCGTGAGCACGCCGCCCAAGATGCCGCCGATGCCGTGGCAACCGAACGCGTCGAGCGCATCGTCGTAGCCAAACTTGGTCTTAAGATGGCTGATGGCCAGGTAGCAGACAGGCGAGACGATCAGGCCCATGACCAGCGCCGCCCACGGCTCGACAAAGCCCGCACCCGGCGTGACCACCACAAGGCCCGCAACCAGACCGGTGCTGACGCCCACCAGCGTGGGGCGACCGGTATGCACGCGCTCGACGGCAAGCCACGAGACCATGCCCGCCGCGCTGGCCGTCACGGTGTTGAGGATGGCAAGCGCCGCCACGGCGTCGGCCTTAAACTCGCTGCCGCCGTTAAAGCCAAACCAGCCAAACCAAAGCAGGCCGGCGCCCAGCGCCACAAACGGCACGTTATGCGGACGGTAGCTCACCATGCCAAAACCACGACGACGGCCGAGCATTAAGCAGAGAATCAGGCCCGTCAGACCGGACGAAATGTGTACCACGTCGCCGCCGGCAAAGTCGAGTGCGCCGATGATGTCGCCGATAAAGGAGCCATCGCCGCCCCAAACCATGTGGGCGAGCGGCGCATAGACCACAAGCAGCCAAATGCCCAGGAAGGCCGTCATGGCACCAAACTTAACGCGGCCGGCCAGGCTGCCCGTGACGATAGCAGCCGTGATCATGGCAAATGCCATCTGGAAGGCAATGTTGATGATCTGAGGGTAGGCGGCACCGTCCGCGGCATTGCCCTCGGCCGCCTGCAGCACCTGGTTGAGTACCGGCAGGCACAGCAGCTGGTCAAGGCCTCCATAGAAAAACGCCAGACCCGGTGTCATTAAAAACACGAGCATGGTGCAGACGAGCATAAACGTTGTCGATCCCGTATCGTACATTCGCTCTCCCTTGGTCGCATGAACGTTGTCGGCGCCCATAATGCGGCCGAGGGGCAACTGGTGTAGACCAGATACGGCGTTGTTAAACGCGGCGTTGTCGAATGGAAACGGTGCCGCAATCTTGGAAACGGCGCGGCAACGGACGCGAAACGGACGGGAAATACGCGAGCAAGGAAGCCGTGAGCGCGCCCGTCCCGGCTAGCGGCGGAACAGCTCGTGGGCGCGGTCGCGGAGATTAGTTGCTCGAATGACACCTTCGTAGCGATTGATGCGCAGACGCGGGAAGGCATTGAAAAAGCGCAGGTCACGACGACTGAGTGACACGCTCGGTACCGGACGGCTCATGCGCTTACCGGCAAGGCGACGGCTGAGCGACGGACGCGGCATGCTCGGTGCGGCATCGGCCACGCGGCGGGCGGCAAGCGCCAGGCCGCGAGCACCATCCGAGATAAACGTCGGCATCGAAGCCTTCTCGCGCAGGGCATCGAGCGTCGCGTCGCCCAGCTCCGCCAGCCACGCGTTAACGGCACGGCTGCGGATGTGCGTCTGTGCCACCGAGTCGATCGCCGAATCGGGAATACGTTCGAGCATGGAGTCGGACGCATCGGCAAGCGACTCATTGATGCGGTCGGCAAGGTCGGCCCGGACGCGCTCCAGCTGATCGGACAGACGCCGCCAGCTCGCCAACGAGCACAACGCGTCGACCATCATCGCGACCGCGACGATAAAGGCGGACAGCCGCACAATCAGCACCGGCAGATGGCCAAGCAGCCCCAGCAATGCCGGCTCCACTAAACGGCAAATACACAACGCACCCAAGCCAAACGCGCAGGCCCAGTACAGGCAAATGCGTCCGTGCAAGTTAAACGGCAGGTGCGAGTAATCCCAAAAGCGAGCGCCCGTTGTTTTTTCCAACAGTACGCCTACGCTGTACTCAATCACGCTGCATACGAGCGCTGCAGCGACAAACTGGCTTGAGGCATCCGGAATCCCGCGCAACAGCAGCCAGCAGGCAATGCCGCCCACACCATAGATAGGACAACACGGCCCCAGCAAAAAGCCGCTGTTGGCAAATCGTCCGTGATTGAGCATGGCGCAGACCGTCGACTCCCACGCCCAGCCGCAAAACCCGTAAAAGGCAAACGAGAGCACCAGTGCCGAAAGCGGGCAGACGGCAAGCGTCGCGCCGCCAAACGCCATATCAATCGCGGTCCCCACCGTCTACCCTCTCCTCTTTTCGCTCGATTCGCCACTCACGTCATCGTCCGCCTCGTCCTTGCGCCGCAGACGACCGGCGACCGTCTCGCGCAGAGCGCACCATTTATCTGCCAGGCATACAATCCAAGCCTCACGACACGTCGGCGGCACTGGCACCAGCGGAAACATATGCCGCACGATAATATTCCGTTCGCGCGGCGTCAGCTCAAAATCTTCCTCCGCACGTGCCAGGGCAAAAAACGGGTGGCGAAAGCCATGCAGCCGATGGCTTGGGTCGGGATCGTGCCAGTCATAGAGAAAGTAATCGTGCAGCAGGGCCCCGCGCAGCAACGAGGCGCGGTCGACCGAGACACCGACACGGCCCAGGCGCTCGGCAAAGGACAGACTTGCCCGCGCCACCGAGGTCACATGTGCATAGACCGTCACGTCGCCATGCTGGATAAACTCGTGCGTCAGGTCCAAGCGGCCCGCCTGGGCCAGCTGGCGGGCGGCATAGTCGACCTCGTGCGCGATTTTTTCGGCACGAACGGCATCGGACATGCTGCCTCCTTTCAGCGACTCACGACGACAAGCCACGGCCTGTGCGCAATCGATAAAAACATCATGGAACATATCAGTATGGCATCGGACAAAACGTTTTGCCCCACCAGTTGGCGAATTACCGCGCCGCCGTCACATATCAAACGCCAAAATGTGCGAGACTGTCTTGTGCAATTGTGTCGGCCGAGGGAGCGCCGGCGCTCGATTCGCATGGAGTAACCCACAACGATGCTGCTTACGCAAACGACAACGCCCGAGGACGCCAAGGCTCTCGACCGCGCCGAGCTTCCGCTGCTCTGCGGCGAGATTCGCCACGCCATCCTCGAAAGCTCCGCCGCCGTCGGCGGGCACGTTGCCCCCAACCTGGGCGTCGTTGAGCTTACGGTCGCGCTCCATCGCGTGTTTAACTCCCCTATCGACAAGATTCTCTTTGACGTTTCGCACCAGACCTACGCCCACAAGGCGCTGACTGGGCGCGCGTACACTTATATCGATCCGAAGCGCTTTGGCGAGGCCTCTGGCTTTGCCAATCCCGACGAGTCCGAGCACGACCTGTTCGCCATGGGCCATACCTCCACGTCGGTGAGCCTGGGCTGCGGCCTTGCCCACGCGCGTGACCTGGCGGGCGACACGTATAACGTCATCACCATCATTGGCGACGGCTCGCTTTCGGGCGGCTTGGCGTTTGAGGGCTTTAACAATGCCGCCGAACTCGATAGCAACCTGATCATCATCGTCAACGATAACGACCAGTCCATTGCCGAGAACCATGGCGGCCTGTATCGCAATCTGGCCGAGCTGCGAGCCAGCAACGGTACCTGTGAGCGCAACGTTTTCCGCGCGATGGGGCTCGACTACCGCTATCTGGACGCCGGTAACGACGTGTTGGCCCTCGTCGACGCGTTGCAGGAACTGCGCAATATCGATCATCCCATCGTGCTGCACGTCTCCACCGCCAAGGGCAAGGGCTTTGAGCCAGCCCAAAACGACCCCGAGCGCTGGCATCACGTAGGCCCCTTTGACATGGCGACCGGCCGCAAGCTCTGCCCGGGCCATCCGAGCGAGCCTGCGCCGCGCACCTATGCCGACATTACGGGCGAGGCGCTCAGCGCCGCCATCGAGCGCGATTCGCAGGTCGTGGGCATCACGGCCGCCACGCCCTACATCATGGGCTTTACACCCGAGCTTCGCGCTGCCGCCGGCAAACAGTTCGTCGATGTGGGCATTGCCGAGGAGCACGCCGTGACCTTTGCCACCGCGCTTGCGCGCTCGGGCGCCAAACCAGTCTTTGGTGTGTACGGCACGTTTTTGCAGCGCGCTTACGACGAGCTGTGGCACGACCTGTGCCTCAACGACGCCCCGGCAACCATTTTGGTGTTTGGTGCGTCAATCTTTGGCACCACGTCCGAGACGCACCTTTCGTTCTTTGATATTTCCATGTTGGGCGGTCTTCCCAACATGCACTACTTGGCGCCGGCCTGCATGGAGGAATATCTGTCCATGCTGAGCTGGTCGCTCGACCATCGCGAGCATCCCGTGGCGATCCGTGTACCGGGCATCGGCCTGGTAAGCCGCCCCGATTTGGCGCCCGCTGAGGACACCGACTACAGCGCCGTTCGCTACAACGTGGTGCGTCAGGGCCGCGACGTTGCCGTGCTCGCGCTTGGCGATTTCTTTGAGCTGGGCGAGCGCGTGGCAAACCGCTTGGCTGCCGAGTACGGTATCGAGGCCACGCTCGTCAACCCGCGCTTTGCAACCGAGCTTGACCGTGAGTTCCTCGACAGTCTTGCCGCCGAGCATCGCGTTGTCGTCACCCTCGAGGACGGCATCTTGGACGGTGGCTGGGGCGAGCGCGTCGCGTGCTATCTGGCCTGCACGCCTGTGCGCACGCGCACCTTCGGCATCGCCAAGGGCTTCCCCGACCGCTACGACCCCAACGAGCTGCTCGCTCAGAACGGCATGACGGTCGAGAACATGGCCGCCGAAGCCGTAAGACTACTCAACGAGTAAGAAAACCTCCGCAAGGAAAGCACCCCTGCGGAGGTTTTTATTTTCGCGACGCGATTATCTCAATCTGTAACATCTAGGGCCCGAATTCCCGTCTAACTGTTACAGATTGAGACATTCGAATTCTCCTGAAGAGAAAATCTCAATCTGTAACAGCTACTCGGCAAAAAAGGCTGCAGATGTTACAGATTGAGACAGAACAGTAAGGCATGCCGCCGCATCGGCCAGAACCACCACAAAGGTGCCTGTCCCCTTTGTGGTGGTTTTCGCTGCCGCCATTATAGCGACCGCTGTGAGCGATCATGTCGTCCGCGAAACACTATTTCAGCTGCAATAACTGACGTTTGCCCAGATAAAACCTGCCAAAATAAACCTGTCCCTTTTTGGTAGGTAGAATTACCCATAAGTTAAGTATGTTTCTGAGTCATTTCGTGTTGACCCATTTGAGCGCGATAGGGTATAACTCTACTCAACCGCTAGGGATTTTATTGAGAAAGGTGTTCTACCATGAGCAAGAACCTCTCCCAGCAGGTCGTTCTCGACCGCCGCGGCTTCGTTGCCGCCACCTTCGCAACCGTCGCCGGCCTTGGTCTTGCCGGCTGCTCCGACACCAGCGCCGAGGCCGACAAGGGTTCCGCCGCCGGCTCTTCCAAGAGCTCCGAGGATACCGAGGCTTCCACCACGCTCGACGCCAAGGCATTCGACAAGCTCGTCGACAACGGCCCCAAAGCCGACGACGATGCCATCGCCGCCAGCACCTGGGCCACAGCCGTCAAGGACGCCGGCGTCTTTAAGATTGGCGGCGTTCAGACCTCTACGCTTTTCTCCCTCCTCAACGAGAAAGACGGTCAGACCCGCGGCTTCGATGCCGGTATCGCACAGCTCCTGTCCAACTACATTCTGGGCGAGAACAAGGTCGAGATCACCCAGGTGACCTCGGACACGCGCGAGTCTGTCCTGCAGAACGGCCAGGTCGACGCCGTCTTTGCCACCTACACCATCACTGACGAGCGCAAGAAGCTCGTCTCCTTCGCCGGTCCCTACTACTACACGCAGCAGGCCATCCTGGTGCTCGCCGATAACGACGACATCAAGAGCGTCGACGACTTGGCCGACAAGAACGTCGCCGTCCAGTCCGGCTCCAACGGCCCCGCCATCCTGGAGGAGTTCGCTCCCAAGGCCAGCCAGCAGGAGTTTAAGACCGACGAGGAGGCCCGCCAGGCACTCCAGCAGGGCCGCGTTGACGCCTACGTCATCGACAACAACATGCAGCAGAGCGCCCTGGTCCGCGAGCCCGGTAAGTACAAGATCGCCGGCAAGTCCTTCGGCAACAAGGAGCCCTATGGCATTGGTCTGCCGCTCGATTCCGACGGCGTCGCCTTCGTTAACGACTTCCTTAAGAAAATCGAGGACGACGGCACCTGGACCGAGCTGTGGCAGATCTGCATCGGCGACCGTACGGGCGACACCAATGTTCCCGAGCTGCCCGAAATCGGCGCCTAGGCAGCGTGCCTGGTAACGGCCGCAACGAAACCATACGGAAACGCATGATGCGCTTTATTGCGGTAAACTGTTTTCTCACTGAGTTGTCGGGGCTTCCGTACACACGGGAGCCCCTTTCCTTATCGGCGGGAGGTCCGCATGAGTCTTTCCGAGCTCTGGTCGCTCTATGGCCAGAACTATATCGACGCGCTGCTCGCAACCTGGGGCATGACGCTTGAGTCGTTTGCCATCGCCATGGTGCTGGCCGTCGCCGTCACCGTGATGCGCGTGTCGCCGCTCAAGCCGCTGCGCGTCTTTGGCGACCTGTATGTCCAGGTCTTCCGTAACATCCCCGGCATCGCGCTGCTTATCATCGTCGTCTACGCGCTGCCGCCGCTCAAAGTCGTCCTGCCCTACCGCACCTGCGTTATCGTCGCCACGGTCCTTTTGGGCTCGGCCTTTGGTTCCGAAAACTTTATGAGCGGCATCAACACCGTCGGCGTCGGTCAGGTGGAAGCCGCCCGCTCGCTGGGCATGAGCTTTAACCGTATCCTCGCCAAAATCGTGATTCCGCAGGCGCTGCGCTCGAGCGTGCTGCCCATGACGAACCTCTTTATCGCCGTCATGCTCACTACCGCCTTGGGCAGCCAGGTGCCGCTTAAGCCGCAAGAGCTCACCGGCGTGGTGAGTTACATCAACACGCGCTCGCTCGGCGGCGTCGCCGCGTTCTTTATCTCGGCGCTCGGCTACCTGGGCACGGCCTTTGTGGTGAGCCACATTGGCAACTACATCGATAAGAAGGTGAGGATCCTCCGATGAGCAAGCACTCCACCTCCGCGCTCACCATGCGCGATGCGCTCTACGAGGCTCCCGGCCCCAAGATGCGCGCCAAGATTCGCATCGGCACCGCCATCTCGCTTGTTGCCGTCGCCGCGCTCGTCGTCCTCGTGTTGCAGCGCTTTTATGTGACCGGTCAGCTTTCGGTCCACTATTGGTATTTCTTTACGCACCTCACCACCTGGAAGTTCCTGCTTGCCGGCTTTGAGGGCACCGTTAAAGTCGCACTCACCGCCGGCGCCATCGCGCTGGTGCTGGGCTTAGCCCTTATGCTCGGCCGTACCAGCGACATTAAGCCGCTGCAGCTGGTCTGCCGTGTGCTCACCGACTTCTTCCGTGGCGTGCCGAGCCTGCTGTTCATCTACTTCTTCTTTTTGGTGCTGCCCCAGTACAAGATCGCGCTGCCGTCGTTTTGGATGCTCACGCTTCCCGTCGCGCTCGCTGCCGCCGGCGTGCTGGCCGAGATTTTCCGCGCCGGCGTCAACGCCGTACCGCGCGGGCAGGTCGAGGCGGCCCAGGCGCTCGGTCTCTCCAAAGCTAAAATCACCTTTAAAATCGTGTTGCCGCAGGCGATTCGGTTTATTATCCCGTCGTTGATTTCGCAGCTTGTGGTCGTAGTCAAAGACACCACCGTCGCCTACGTGGTGAGCTACCCCGACCTCATGCAAAATGCCCGCGTGCTCATCACCAACTACGACGCCCTTGTGTCGGTCTACCTGGTGATCGCGGTCATCTATATCCTCATCAACGTCGCGATTAACAAGGCCGCTGTCTACGTTTCGCACAAGACCGGCGTGACCATCATCCGCTAACGCTTTTCCATTTCGAGTCATAAGGAGCCGAGCACCATGGCACAGAGCACCTCTTCCACCGGCAATCAGCCGCTGATCGAGCTCAGACACGTCGATAAGCACTATGGCGATCTGCACGTCCTCAACGACATCAATCTGTCGGTCGACCGCGGCGAAGTCGTCGTGGTGATTGGCCCCTCGGGTTCGGGCAAGTCGACCATGTGCCGCACCATCAACCGCTTGGAGACCATCGACTCGGGCGAGATCCTCATCGAGGGCGAGCCCCTGCCGCAGGAAGGCAAGGATCTTGCCCGCATGCGCGCCGAACTGGGCATGGTGTTTCAGCAGTTCAACCTGTTCGCACATATGACCGTACTGCAGAACGTCATGCTGGGGCCGGTCGATGTGCTGGGCGTGTCCAAGGAGGAAGCTCGTGAGCGCGCCATGGACCTGCTGAGCCGCGTGGGCGTGGCCGAACAGGCCGACAAGGTACCCGCACAGCTTTCGGGCGGCCAGCAGCAGCGCGTGGCCATCGCCCGTTCACTCGCCATGCAGCCCAAGGCCATGCTTTTTGACGAGCCCACGAGTGCCCTTGACCCCGAAATGATCAACGAGGTGCTCGAGGTCATGGTCCGTCTTGCCCAGCAGGGCATGACGATGATCGTCATCACCCACGAGATGAACTTTGCCCGCCGCGTGGCCGATCGCGTCGTCTTTATGGCCGACGGCCAGATCGTGGAAACCGGCACGCCCGACGAGTTCTTCAGCCACCCCCAGACCAAGCGCGCCCAGGACTTCCTCAACTCCATCAAGGGCCACTAACCCAATTGCCACGCGGGCAAATTCATCGCCAGCGTTTGCCCCGCGCACCCCTGTGCCATGTCCACCCGGATTCGAAAGCAACACCTATGATCGGAACCCGTACTTCCTCGTCCTATACCCCGCACGTCGACGTCGCCCCCGCCGACCGTCCGCTCATCCTCGTCGCGCCGCGTTGGGAAGATGCAAAGCCGTTTTTAAGCGAGACGCTCTCCCCCAACGAGGAAATCGCAAGCGTCTTTGTCGATGCCATCCTTGCCGCCGGCGGCCTGCCGCTGCAGATGTCCATCACCGAGGACATTGAGGTTATCCGTCATTACGTCGATTTCGCCGACGGCATCGCCATTCCCGGCGGCCCCGATGTCAATCCCAAGCGCTGGGGCGATGATCGACCCTACGACCCCACCCTCTGCTGCGAGATCCGCGATAGCTTTGAGTTTAAGCTGGTCGGCGAAGTGCTTCGCGCCAAAAAGCCGCTCTTTACCACGTGCCGCGGCACACAGCTGCTCAACGTCGCTACCGGCGGCACCCTGTGCATGGACGTGCCAAGCCTGGGCGCTCGCGAGGGCCGCACGCAGTGGCGCCACACCCACGCGCTCAACGACCCCGTGCATCCCGTCGAGGTCGTGCCGGGTTCGCTGTTGGAGCGCGCGGTTGGCGGGCACAGGCTGATCCAGACCAACTCCGCACACCACTGCTGCGTCGATCGTCTGGGTAAAAGCACGCGCTTGGTCGCCAAGGCAACCGACGGCGTTCCCGAGTGCATCGAGGTCGAAGGTCAGCCGTTCTGTCTAGGCGTGCAATGGCACCCCGAGTACACGTGGAAGACGCTCGAGACCGACTTTAACCTGTGGAAGTCGTTTGTCGAGGCAGCGGCAAAGGTCAAGCAGGCACGCTAGCTCGCAAATCACACAGGCTTAAACCTTCCATGCCAGGGGGGGGCGGACACCAGCCACGGTGCCCGCCCCCCCCTGTATTTGGTATGCTCGGTATGATTATCCCTCACAAACAATCAAAGAAATCTCGACCGCAATCGGTCGACTGTAAAGCAGATGGCAAAAACGCTTGCTACGTTTATTAGGCAGTCAATTAAAATCGAAACGCATTGACCATCCCCCAACGGGGTCACGCCGCAAATCCACATGAGCATCGAGGACGGTAGCGGAAGCATGGAATTGGCCCCGAGCTGTATGTAGATCGCTACGACGTTGACAAGCAGCAGCATGCCAATCGGACCGAAGCCGGACCCAAAATAGGAAACAACGATTACGCAAGAAACCACGTATGCAAGGCAGGCAGCGGCAGCAAGAACAAGTCGATAGCAAAATACATGCAGGTTGAAATACTGCTGAGCATCCAAAACGATTACGCAGTTAAGACAGTACAAAACGACACTTGACAGGATAAATGCGCCCAAAAGGGCAAAAGAAGACAGCACCACTCGCGCAACGATAGCGCACACACGCTTCCCTCCCCGAGCCTCCGACAACCCCCACGGTTCCTCAATAAAGCCCGAACTGACAAAGCGCGGCACAATGCAAGCCGCGATGAACGGAAAGAACAATGCATGAGCCAACGGGGCCACGTTGAACAGCAGACCGCGGAAAACCTCTGCATTACCAAATAGAAGGACATCCTCTGCCGATAGCCGAAGTGTCGGGTCTGGGAAAAAGCCCAAGAAACTGTTCTCACGGAGGCTACAGAACCACATCGGGAAAGAATTAAGCTGCAATACCACCATGCACGCATAAATTACCAGGATTAAGGCGTACGTCCATTTGCTCACATGCCTCAATTCTGAATGAAGAAATCTTCTAGTCTGGCGAGCCATTGAGCACACCCCCAGCACGAAAGCTCACGAGAGCGTAAATCAATACCGTTAGACAGCTGGCTACCACGCCGTATCCCAGAAGTGTCAGTTGACCCATATCGCTATACCCAAGGGCACATCCGACTCCAAGATACGGCCCCGGAAGAAGGAAAATCCATCGCAAGGACGGTATGGGCGCCTGAAGGAAGGTTCCGTAGAGCGTCAAGCTCATGACAAATCCAATAATTATCGCAGCCCCGCTCAATACAGCGCTGTCTGTAATCCGATAGATGGTCACCGTCTCCAGCGCAACCGATATCACCAATACGGCGTTGACTATCATTGCAGGCAAAAATGCAGTTAGCATATCGTGCGAGAGGTTATGCCCTCCACGTATTATGGCTATTGCAAAAAGAAGAAGGCAAAGCGCACTATATGCTACGCCAATTATTAAAGCAAACGAAAGCACATGTGCTAGGACCCCATTAAAGCGGGCAAGACCTCTTGCTGAAGAAATTCGGTGCCCCTCTTCATAGCCGCGCTCCTGTAAAATCGCCAGGCAAACGATGAGCGGAACGAACAGAGACGTGCCGGCAAAAGCACTGCGCACAAGGGACTCATCGGGTGCAGAAGGATCGATTACATTCCAGCAGAAACCAATATCCTCCCCAAAAACGCTATTGCCAAAGGCGAGCAACGTTGTTCCGTTTTTTAGAAAGACACCGAAGAGAAGGCCGAACGCCAGAATAAGCGCAAGACCAAACTTCGCCGGAAACATCCTGTGCAAACGCATCATATCTGCCTTTATGGGATGGATCGCCCGCTTCATAGCGAGACCGCCTTCATCAAGCGCCTGTAATACTCTTTTAGGGACGACGCCTCATCCCTTATGACGTCCATCGATTCCTTTTTCAGCAGTTCGCCGTCATGAATAAACACGCAACTTGTTGCAACTGATGCCAACTCATCCAAATCATGGCTAGAGACGAGCATGGTCTTACCCTGTTCTCGATTCAATCGACCGATAAGGGCCCATATACTCTCGATGCCCAGCGGGTCCAATCCATTTGCCGGCTCATCGAAAATTAGTACGTCGGTGTCGCCCAACAAAGCCGTAGCTATATCCAGCCGCCGTTTCATTCCCAGAGAAAAACTGTTCACGCTCTTTTTCTCTTCGACGTCCAGCCCGACTAGGCTCAAAACGCGAGGAATCTCACGATTCGCATCAAGCCCCCATTCCGCACATCGGATCCGAAGATTCTCAGCCGCACTGAGGGATTGGTATGCTCCGCAGGAATCTGGCACATAGCCGACACGCGTCCGCATCGGGCTCAGCTCTTTTTTCGACTTGCCCCCAAAGAGCTCCACGCTCCCCGACGACGGCTCGCAGAGGCCCAAGACGATTTTAATAAGCGTGCTTTTGCCCGCACCGTTTGCACCAACAAGGGCAAGGAGCTCAGACTGATGCACCTCGAAGGAAACGTCATGCAAAACGCGCCGTTTCCCGTAGCGCTTTGACACCTTTGATAACTTTATCGCTGATGCGTTCATTGGCCTCCCGTTCTGCTTGATAGCAAAACCGCTCATATCGTTCCTTCTTTCCTTTATCGTTTTTCATAGTTGTTATTGTTTTTCGATAACTCATATTTGTCAAGGTAATCTAAAAGAAAGAACCCGTGTTAGACACGGGCCCCTTTACGCTGATATTTCGTTATAGTTGTTCGCTTTATGCTACTCGTCGCTCAAATCTACAGCAAAGACTGATGTCGGAAGCAACGCCTCATTGCCTCCGCCGTCCCGCATCTGCCTCACGACATTTTTTGCACGCTCAACAATAAGCTCCTCAAGCTCTTTCTCGCTCACGCGCTGAATAATATCTCCCGGTTGACAGTCAAGTTCATCGCAAATATCGAGAAGCGTCTTAAGGCGAATAGCTTTAATTTTTCCGTTTCTTAGCTTAGAAATATTAGCCGGAGTATGCCCCGTGGCACGAATCAGATCAGCACTGGTCTTTCCGGTCTTAAGTAGCTGCGTCTCAAGCTCGATGATGAGATAGCTCATGCTTCCTCCTACACAAGCTCGTCAGACTGCTCTTGGAGCAGCGAGGCATAACTCCAGATCACCGAGATACACAGACAGACAGCCGCGCCGATAAGCGACCCCGCATCAAAGGCAACGCCTTGGCAAATCTCAATAACGAAGGAATGAGGCACGACGTAAAGCTCCAGCCCACCAATGGTAAGATTGACCGATCCGTAGGCACCAATAAGCGAAACCGCGGCGTTAACAGCAAAGGCAAGCGCAAGAACACGGATAAGCCGCACATGCGTCTTGGTAAAGGGCGAGACGCCTCGCGAGATGTTACGGCTGATCCCACACAGAACGACAAGCGAAATACCCACGACGAGTGCCAGGCACAGTCCGCTTGGGATAACGATGCACCCGCCATCGAGAAGCGTCACGACGCCGAAAGAATCGACAGAGGCAACGTTTGCAACCGCATACCAGATCACGTAAACAACCAACGCGGCAAAAGCGACGAGCATCCCTGCAAAAACGGCTGCCATGCAAAAGCCAAGCTTCCTGATATTTTCGCCCGCTTTGGCCATACGCTGAACGCTGTTAGACATACACTCACCCTCATCGACTCTATCGTTATTCGAACAGTTTATCGAACAACGATATTGATTGCATGCGGAAAGCCCCGCCAGTGCGCATAGGCCATTTACTAACCCGGAGGGGTGAGCGTGGATTTTTGGACACATATCGAACGAGAGTGGATAATCTCCCACTTTGAGGCCGCCACCGGGCCTAAAACGGGAGATTATCCACTCTCATAGTCATCAAGGCCCGCAAGCTCTTATTCGGCCGCCTCGCGCAGGGCCGACATCGTTGCCGCATATTGCTGCTGCAACGCATGCATTCCCTCGCGAGCGCCGTCAACGGCATCGGCACCGCGCAGCGCTTCGGTCACCACAACCGCCGGCTCGTACAGATTATCGAATCCCAGGTTCTGGCTCACGCCCTTGAGCGTATGCGCTGCCATAAACGCACCTTCGGCGTCTCCTGCCGCCATGGCGGCCTCCAGCTTGTCTATGCTCTCGTCATCTAAAAACTTGAGGGCAAAGCGGGCAAGCATTTCCTCGCCCATCAGCCGAGCGCACGCGTCATCATAATTGGCGCCAATCTTCTCATACGCCTCACGCATGGAGATCATGGATTAAAACTCCTTTGGTCAAACTAAATCGTGGGAAACGCGACGACGTCGGCGGGGCGTGCCAACGTCTCGGCAATACGGTCTTGCACCTCGAGCAGGCAGTCGAGCAACAGTGGGTTAAAGGTTCCGCACTTACCGTCCAGGATCATCTGAATCGCCTCCTTGTGCGGGATAGCATCCTTGTACACACGCACACTCGTCAGCGCATCGTACACGTCGGCCACCGAAACCACCTGTGCGGCAATGGGAATCTCGTCGCCCTTAAGGCCATCGGGATAACCCTTGCCGTCCCAGCGCTCGTGATGCCAACGCGCAATCTGGTACGCATATTCCATAAGCGCATTGCCGACGTGATGGCGGCCCAGCTCAAGCAACATGTCGGCGCCCATCGTGGTATGCGTCTTCATAATCTCGAACTCCTCGGGCGTAAGGCGCCCGGGCTTGTTGAGAATCGCATCGTCAATCGACATCTTGCCGATATCGTGCAGCGCCGAAGCCAGGGCAATCGTAGAGCGTTCCTCATTGTCGAGGGAGATGGTATCGCTACGCTGGACCAGACAGCCAAGCAGCAGCTCGGTCAGCTTCTCGATGTTCGTAACGTGCCTGCCGCTCTCGCCGTTGCGAAGCTCCATGACGCCGGCCATGATGTCGATGAGCATGCGACTGTTCTTGACGCGCTCGTTGTACTGCTGGGACAGCAGATTCGTCAGGCGGCGCTGTTTGGCGTATAGGCGGATGGTGTTGCTTACACGGCGGCGCACGACACGGGAGTCAAACGGGCGGTTGATATAGTCCGAGGCGCCCAGCTCGTACGCGCGCAGAACCATATCATCGGAATCTTCGCTCGAAATCATGATGACGGGCAGATTGTCACTAACCGATCGGCGCGACAGATCGGCCAGCACCTCAAAGCCGCTTACGCCCGGCATGACAATATCCAGCAGCACGAGCGACAACTCATCGCCATAGCGGTCGACCATGTCGAGCGCCGCACGACCGTGGTCGGCCTCGAGGATGCAATACTCGTCCTTGAGCATCTCGCTGAGAATGGCTCGGTTCATCTCGGAGTCATCGACGATAAGCACCGAAGGCTTTTCGCTTTGGAAGGCCTCGATGGAATCGCCATCGGTCACGACCGTACCGGCTTTTGCCTTGGCACGGCTCAGTAACTGGACAGCGCGGCCAACGCCCTCATCGACCGTCTCGCCATGAATGCGAACGCCACCAACACATGCCGTCAAGCTCACGTGCTCATGGCCCGGAATAATCGTGGCATGAACGGCATCGGATACCTGACGCAGACGACGGGCAAAGTCATCGGAGGGAATATTGGGCATGACGACCACAAACTTGTCACAGCCATAGCGTACAAGCTCGTCAGTCGAACGAATTCCGCTGCGTATGGCTGTTGCCACAGCACCGAGCGCAAGGTCGCCGGCATGGCGGCCACACGTATCGTTGAAGACCCTAAAATCATCAAGGTCGATCACCGCAACGCCGGCATTCATGCGGGCGCTACGGAGCTTTTCCTCGTAATATCGGCGATTGCGCACACTCGTCAGCACGTCGGTGTAGACAAGGTCCTCTTCTGCAGCCTCTTGCCCATCGATCGGACGCACCATCAGCAAGACATGAGGCTCGCCCTCGACCTTTAGAGGGCGCAGACGGGCGCGGTACTCAACACCATCGTTGAGCAGTTGCTCCGACACCTCATCGGAATCTGCCAAGGCCTCAAGACTCGATTGACGCAGACAAGGGCACCGATTGCCGGCGAGCAGGCAGTTAGGCTCGCTCTTAATCTGATCGGCCGACAGCAAACGCACCACGGGGTAGGTCTTTGCGACGCGGGCGACCTCAGCGGCAGCCTCCTCGTCGGTTAGATTGACCTCGTGATTATTGAGCATACGGGGCCCTTTCGATAGTTTCGCATGGAGCGGTGGGTTCCAAATGTTACAAGGGTAACACCTTGTCGATGCAGGTAGGCACGTGAATGCTGTTACATTTTTATGAGTTGGCAGACGGCGCGATTGAAGCCGCAGGCGTGAGGTTTTGAGCACGTTTGTTAACACGGCCGAAACGTTTGCGGATGAAGCCTGTTTTGTTTTTTTGCAGCTGCTAGAACCCCAGGATGCCACGGACAGTCTGGGCAGCCGCTGCCGGGCGATCGCGCAGGCCGTTGTGCGCGCCGGGAATCGTTACGAGGGGGCAATCCAAAAGCTCAGCCGCCATCCTCGTACCCGCCTCGCGGGGCGTGCCAATCGAAAGCTCGCCCAAAAGCACGGCGGCCACCGTTTTCGACGCGCGAACGCTATCCCAATCGGGAACGCAGGTCATAGTAATCCCGTATTCGTTCGCCATGAAACTGCGGCCGTTGCGCAGGGCATGCTTGGCTTCTGCCTCGGTTAACTTGGGGGCCTCAGGGTCCGAATCGCCGATGGCGCCCAGGAAGGCCCGTAATGCCCTGGAGACCTTTCCTGCGGCGATCATCTCGAGCAAAACCGGGGCCGCGCCCAGACCGGCACCCTCATCCGTCACGGCGGGTTCATGCAGAATCGCACGCGAGATTATGGCGGGGTTTGCACGGAGAAGCTCCAGGGCCACCAGCGTACCGGCACTGTGCGCGAGCACGTTTACCGGAGCGCCAATATGCTCGATAACAGCTTGCAGGTCGGCGGCTTGGGCGG
>USJB01000006.1 GCA_900554905.1 uncultured Collinsella sp.
CCGGAAGATGAAGTCCGCCTGGCGCAGGGTGTCCAGCTTCTCCTTGGTGATTTCACCGATCACCCGGATGGCAAGGCCCGGGCCCGGGAAGGGCTGGCGGAACACGATGTGACCCGGCAGGCCGAGCGCCAGACCAAGCGCGCGGACCTCGTCCTTAAAGAAGTGGTCGAGCGGCTCAATAAGGTCGAAGTGCACGCCATCGGGGAACGGGATCAGGTTGTGATGGCTCTTGATGGTGGCCGTCTTGCCGCCCGTCTTGCGAGCGCCGGACTCGATGATGTCGGGATAGATGGTGCCCTGAGCCAGGTACTTGACCGGCTTGCCATCGGTCTCGAGCTGCTGCGCCACGGCGAAGAACTCTTTCCAGAACTGCGTACCGATGATGCGGCGCTTCTCCTCGGGCTCGGTCACGCCGGCCAGAAGCTCGGCATAACGGTCCTCGGCGTGAACGTGGATAAAGTCGACGTCAAACTGCTTGGTGAAGACCTCCTCCACCTGCTCGGGCTCGCCCTTGCGCAGCAGGCCGTGGTTGATGAACACGCAGGTCATCTGCTTGCCCACGGCACGAGCACCCAGCGCAGCCACGACGGAGGAGTCGACGCCGCCGGACAGGGCCAAAATCACGCGGTCGTTACCGACCTTCTCGCGGAACTCGGCCGTCATGGTCTCGACCAGGTTGTCCATGCTCCAGTTGGGCTCCAGGCCGCAGATCTCAAACAGGAAGTTGCTCAGCAGCTGCTGACCATACTCGGAATGCTTGACCTCGGGGTGAAACTGCGTGGTGAAGATCTTGCGCTCGGGGCACTCCATGGCGGCAACCGGGCACACGTCGGTGCTGGCAGTAACGGTAAAGCCCTCGGGCACCTCGGAAACGGCGTCGCGGTGGCTCATCCACACGGTCTGCTCCATGGGCGTGGAGTTAAAGAGCTTGGCGCCGGCCGTACGCGTAATGGTGGCGCGGCCGTACTCGCCCACCTCGGAGTGGCCGACCTTGCCGCCGAGCGTCACGGCCGTGATCTGATGGCCGTAGCAGAAGCCCAGGACGGGAAGGCCCAGGTCAAAGATGGCAGGATCGATGGACGGAGCGTCCTCGGCGTACACGGAGGCCGGGCCGCCAGAAAGGATGAGCGCGGAGGCGTTCATATCGCGAATCTCGTCGGCCGAGATGTCGCAGGGGACAATCTCGGAATACACGTTGAGGTCGCGGACGCGACGGGCAATGAGCTGACCGTACTGCGCACCAAAGTCGAGTACGAGGACCTTTGCGGAAGCCTTTTGATCCATGGTTTCCCCCTCTTGTTGGCGGGGAGCCGGTGCCCACCCGCGTGAATGAACGAAAATAGCTTTCATAGTGTACACGTTATATGGGGTTTCTCGTCCCTCGCAGCCATCAGCGCACGGCAAACGCACGACCTGGGCCCCTATTTGACGGCAATTGAAGTGTTACCAAACGTTCCAGATGATGTAATACGTTTGAACATTGGACACCCTGTGCCACAATACTGCCGAACGACTCCGCCTCTGCGGCGGCAAATACGATAGGAATACCAGCATGAAGCGCATCCTTCTCATCGCCACGGGCGGCACCATCGCATCGACCGAGGACGGCAACGGCCTCTCCCCCGCCCTGACCGGTGAGGAGCTCGCCCAGAGCGTCCCCGAGATCTCGGGCCTCTGCGAGCTCAACGTCGTGCAGCCCATGAACATCGACAGCACCAATATGCGCCCCAGCGACTGGATGCGCATCCGCGATGTCATCGTCGAAGGCTATGCCGACCACGACGGCTTCGTGATCCTGCACGGCACCGACACCATGAGCTACACCGCGGCGGCGCTTTCCTATCTGATTCAAGACAGCCCCAAGCCCATCGTGCTCACCGGCTCGCAAAAGCCCATGGGCAATCCCTTTACCGACGCCAAGCTCAACCTGTACCAGAGCCTGCTCTATGCGCTCGACGAGCACTCGCACGACGTCTCGATCGTGTTTGGCGGCGTCGCCATTGCCGGCACGCGCGCCCGCAAGCAGCGCACCATGAGCTTTAACGCGTTCATTAGCGTCAACTATCCGCCCATTGCCTACATCCGCAATGACCGTATCGTGCGCAACGGGCTTCACGGCACGCATCAGGACGAAAACCCGGTGCATTTCTACGACAGCATCGACCCGCGCGTATTTGTACTCAAGCTTACGCCCGGCGTAAACCCGGGCATCCTCGACGCCCTAGCCGATAGCTACGACGCCGTGATTCTGGAGACCTTTGGCATTGGAGGTATCCCCGAGTTTGGTGAGTCGGGCGAGTCGTTCCAGGAGGCGATTTTCCGCTGGGTTGATTCGGGTCGTACTGTCGTTATGACCACGCAGGTCCCCGAAGAGGGCCTCGATCTGGGCGTTTATGAGGTCGGCCGTGCCTATGCCGATCATCGGGGTATTTTGCGCGGCGACGACATGACCACCGAGACGCTCGTGGCCAAGACCATGTGGGCACTCGGCCAGTCACGCGATGCCGCCGAGATCCAGCGCCTGTTCTACAGCCAAGTCAACCACGACCGCATCCCGATGGCGTAATCCCTAAGGCAGTTCCACTTATCGCAGCCTCAAACGACAGGTGGTCCCCCTCGGGCCGTGCAAAAATCGGAGTATTCTGCAATTTCTCCGCCGGAGGCATAGAATCGACCGATTATTAGACGAACTTTTAGACAAAAGAGGCGTCTAGTAAATATTTATTCCACATTTTTATTTAGCGTGTGGATTAACTACTGTCAAAAAAGCAAAGCCAGCCGCCCGAGCTACCATCTACGGCTGAACAGGTGCTGAATACTCGCGATTTTGCACATCGCAACCAGGGGGACCCGCCCAAAGAGCGTCAATTAGCAGCGGGGAACGCCCTATTCGATACCCTCGAGAAGCTCTGACACCGTCATGCCGAGTGCGGGCGCGATCTTAAATAGAACCTTGAGCGTGAAATTTGCCGTCCCATCTTCGATTCGGTCGAGGTAGGGTCGGCTGATTCCTGTCGCCACACAAAAATCAACCTTGGAGATACCAAGGTCCCTGCGTGTCTCTTCGACCCGCCTGCCAAGAATCTGTTTCGCACGTTCGTCCATGCAGCCGAGTTTGAAATGGAGCCGAACATAAACGTAAACTATAGTTTACGTTTTGCCGAATACACAGGAGTTTTCTATGTCGGGTTCTTCGGTCCGCATGTACCGAGCCACGCTTCGCACAAACAGCGCACCGCCCAAGCTCGTCGTCGTTGAAGCAGAATGCCTTTCGCCCGATGAGCGCACAGCATTTGCATTGCTATCAAGTCGCGTCGCCGCCGTTCTGGTCCCTTGCCCGGCGCAAGGTGAACTTGCCATCCAATGCCAAGCGCACAGCTGCTCGCTCAATCAGGCTGCCGTAATCGCAACCAGCCAACGCGGTCTGCCCCTTCTCCTGGAAGCCGGCATCGCACTCGCCCTTCGCGGTGCCGGATACGAGAACGAGGCCGCCGCCGACATGGTCTTTCAACCACGATCGAGCGGCGGCCTCGCAGCAGCCATTGAATATATGTGCAGGCTCGTTGCCTAAAAGGACAAGCTAGAAACCAAGGCCAAAGCCCGTTCCGGTAATCGCCGAGTACATAAAGTAAACGTTGACCACGTTGAGGAACACACCCGTGATGCAACCGTTGCGCAGGTAGCGCTCGCACACGATGCGCGCCATGGCGGCGGAGTCATCATTGTTTTTAGCCTGGCGTCCCGCCGTAAAGTACGTCGCCACGCTCAGCAGCAGGTTGAGCACCGGCAGTGCCAGCAACTCGTAGCTCTTGCCCCAGCGCGTCACCTCACCGGCGGCGTTAAACTTCGTTGCCACCTCGGGGCCAATGTTGGGGATCACAAACGCTGCAACCACCAGCGGAATCACCGCAAGTACGAGCAGCGCAATACCCATGTAGCCAGCTTTTTTGCCATATTTAAACATGCGCGTCGTCCTTACACGTTAAAGCGGAAGTGCACGACGTCACCATCGGCCATGACATAGTCCTTGCCCTCAATACGCAGCTTGCCGGCGGCCTTGGCGCCCTGCTCGCCGCCGAGCTCGATGTAGTCGTCATAGCCAATGACCTCGGCCTTAATAAAGCCGCGCTCAAAGTCGGTGTGGATGACGCCGGCGGCCTGCGGGGCGGTCGCGCCCTGACGAACCGTCCAGGCCTTGACCTCCATCTCGCCGGCCGTAAAGAACGACTGCAGGCCGAGCAGCTTGTAGGCGGCCTGCGCGAGCACGTCCAGGCCGGGCTGCTCCAGGCCCAGGCTCTCCAGGTAGTCGGCGGCGTCCTCGGGATCGAGCTCGGAAAGCTCGGCCTCGATCTTGGCGCAGATGGGTAGCGGCTTGACACCGTCGATGGGCGCCAGGTCCTCGTTGAGCATGTCCTCGTCTACGTTGGCCACATACAGGATGGGCTTCATAGTAAGCAGGAACAAGCCCTTGGCAGCAGCGCGCTCCTCGTCGGTCATCTCCATGGATGCGGCGCACTTGCCCTCGTTGAGCCAGGCGAGCAGGCGCTTGGCCACCTCGAACTTGGGCATGAGCTCCTTGTCGCGCTTGGCCTCCTTCTCGAGCTTGGGCAGCTGTTTCTCGAGCGTGCCCATGTCGGCCAGGATGAGCTCGGTCATGATGGTGTCGGCATCGCCGGCGGGATCGACGAACTCGCCCGTGCGGCCCACCTCACGCATGACGTTGGGATCCTTAAAGTAGCGCACGACCTCGCAGATGGCGTCGGTCTCGCGGATGTTTGCCAAGAACTGGTTGCCCAGGCCCTCGCCCTCGTTGGCACCCTTCACCAGACCTGCAATGTCGACAAACTCGACCGTAGCCGGCACAATGCGGCCGGGGTTGACGATGTCGGCGAGCTTTTGCAGGCGGCTATCGGGCACATCGACGATACCCACGTTGGGGTCGATCGTGGCAAACGGGTAGTTGGCGGCAAGGCCGGTCTTTTTGGTAAGCGCGGTGAACAGCGTCGACTTGCCCACGTTGGGCAGGCCCACGATACCGATGGAAAGGGACACGACAGCTCCTTTTGGTACAGGTACTTCAAACTGCATAAGTATAGCGCCGCCGCAGCATCCGGGCGAATCCGGACGCCACGACGGCGCAAATGAAGCAGAGATGCGTGAGGGTTCGAGACAGTAGTCCTTACTTAAGCTCGGGCCAGAAATCCTTGTTGGCCTCGATGAGCTCGTCCAGGATCTGCTTAGCAACGCTCGCCGAAGGAATGGTCTTGGAGAGCGTGAGTGCCTGCCAGAGCTTCTGGTAGCTGCCCTCGACCCAAGCCTGGACAACGAGCTTCTCGACGGAAACCTGCTGCTCCATCAGGCCCTTCTGGAACTGCGGAATCGGGCCCTGGCAGATCTTCTCAAAGCCGTTGGAACCGACGATGCAAGGCACCTCGACCATGGCCGTCGGGTCGAAGTTGGGCACAGCACCATCGTTGGGGACAATCAGCAGGAAGCGCTCGAGCGTGTTCTCGGCCAGTGCGCAGGCAAGGTCGACGATGTAGTTGGCGTGTACGTCGGGCTCAAAGCCGCCGTCCTTGGCAGTACCCTTGGCGATGATGTCGCGGCAAGCGCCAAAGACCTTCTTCTCGCGGCCGTCCATAACCTCATTGGCACGAGTGTAGTTGGGGTCAGACGTCTCGACAACATAGTCCGGGTACAGGTAGTACTTGAGGTAGGTGTTGGGGATCGTCTCGGGATCGACAGCATAGACATCCTTGGCCTTGCCGAAGGTGTGAATCCAGCTCTCCTCGACATGCTGCTCCTTACCGGCCTCGTGCTCGATGCCGTCCAGGTAGCCGTTCTTAGCCATGTGCTCCTTAATCTGCGGCATGAGGTCGTTGCCGTCCTTGTCGTAGATCTTGCTCCACCAACCAAAGTGGTTGAGGCCGTAGTAGCTATACTGCAGCTCGCGACGATCCTTGATGCCGCACATACGGCTCATCTTATCCATGAGGTCGATCGGCATGTCGCAGATGTTAATGATGCGGCTGTTGGGGCGCAGCACGCGGCAAGCCTCTGCGACAATAGCCGCGGGGTTGGAGTAGTTGAGCATCCAGGCGTTGGGGCTGTACTTCTCCATGTAGTCGAGGATCTCGATGACGCCGCCGATGGAGCGCATGCCGTAGGCGATACCACCGGCACCGCAGGTCTCTTGGCCAACGCAGCCGTACTTGAGAGGAATCTTCTCGTCGAGCTCACGCATAGCGTACAGGCCGACGCGGATGTGAGCAAGGACGAAGTCGGTCCCGGTGAATGCGGTCTCGGGGTCGGTGGTGTAGTTGAACTCAACCTCGGGGGCGTTCTCGTGGAAGTAAATCTCGCAGGCCTTGGCCACGGTCTCCTGGCGCTCGGCGTTGTTGTCGTAGAAGGTCACCTTGTTGACCGGAAAGCGGTCGCGCTCCTCAAGCAGCATCAGAGCGATGCCCGGGGTGAAGGTAGAGCCACCGCCGGCAATGGTCACGGCATAGTTTTTCTTGGACATGATGTCCTCCTCATTCTGGCCGCTTGCTCAATCCATCCCCGTACGCGGCCTGCACGGTTTGGAATTGTTACCTAGAAGTGGAGTTTTTTATCTCTAGAATCGGCCTTGCGGTGCATACCGGCTCTGCAAGGCCGATTGTTTCGATGGACGATGGTTTACAGAAGACTCTCGAACTTCAGAAGACTCTCGAACTTCTCGCGAACCTGCGGGACGGTAAGGCCGATGATGACCTGGATTGACTGACCTTGGACCACCAAGCCATGCGTACCGATCGCCTTGAAGGAAGCCTCGGGTGCAACGACGCTCTTGTCCTTGACGTTAACGCGCAGACGGGTAGCGCAGTTAGTTACATCGATGATGTTATCCGTGCCACCGAGCAGATCGAGGATGTTCTCGGCAAGCACCAAGCGCTCATCATCTTTACTCTGGGCGACCGATTTGCCAGCAGCAGCACCGCCCTGCTTTTGCTTGTAGTCGGCCTTGGACTTGAGCTCGACCTCAACATCGTCATCCTCGCGACCGGGGGTCTTAAAGTCGAACTTGACGATCAGGAAACGGAAGACCACAACCCAAAGAGCGGTAAAGCACAGACCGACAAGGATGGAGATGGCGTACTGCAGACCGTGTGCGGCCCAAAGGGGCAGCCAGTCCCACGAGAGCATCGAGATGATGCCGCCGTCGAAGATACCCACGACGCCAAGGAGGTTTTGAGCCATGCAGCCAAGCGCTCCGAGCACGCAGTGGACGACGAACAGGCCGGGCGCGATGAACAGGAAGGTGAAGTCAAGCGGCTCGGTAATACCGCAAAGCATAGCGGTAAGGGTGACCGGGATCAGCAGAGCCTTGACGCGCTGCTTGCGCTCGGGTTTGGCGGTCATATAAAACGCAATGGCGACGCCAAGCGAGCCGAAGACCTTAGTCCAACCAGGGCAGGTATAGGCAGCCCAGGGTGCGGCATCCTTAAGAGCAATGCTCGGATTGGCAGCCAGTTGGGGCAGGATGTTGGCCCAAGCAGCAAAGATGCCGCCGTTGACCGCCGCGTTGTCGTAATAGAACGGCGTATAGATAAAGTGGTGAAGGCCTGTAGGGATCAGCACGCGCTCGAAGAAAGCAAAGACGCCCACGCCAAACGTACCGGCGGAAAGGATGAATCCCTGGAAGGCGGAGATAGCAGCCTGAACATGCGGACACACCAGGCAGGCGATAAGAGCGACCGGAACCATAACGAAGAAACCGATCATATAGATGAACACGGAGCCCGAGAACACGCCCAGCCACTCAGGAAGTTCGGTGTCGAAGAACTTGTTATGCAGCATCGTGGCGATACCAGAGATAATGAGCGCGCCCATGATGCCCATGTCAAGCGTTTTGATGCTTGCGATAGTGGCAAGACCAGTACCGCTGCCCGCCTCGATAGAATAGTCGACACCAAAGACAGGGCCCCACTGCCCCAAGATTGTGCTTACAAAGTAGTTGAAGGTAAGGTAGATGGCCAAAGCCTCCATGCAGCAGCGAGCGTTCTGCTTGTTCGCGAGCGAGATTGGCAACGCTACGCAAAACAGCAACGGCATCTGGTTAAAGAGCGTCCAACCACCCTGGAGCAGCACATTCCAGCAATCAAACCAAAGATGGCCCGCAGTGGCCATCTCGCCAAAGATCGCCTCGGTGGTAAACAACGTACCCAGGCCGACGACGATTCCGGAAAATGCGAAAAGAATTGCAGGCGTGTACATTGCACCGCCGAAACGTTGTATCTTTTGCATCATGACGGGGAATCCCCCTCTCTTCATTCGGAGCGACTGCGGTTTTGGCTTCACTCGAGACCGCAGACGCGCCGTTTGCGTGTACCTCGTGCAATAGGACGGGTGGGCCCGCTTCCCTGACTTCTTGCGCTTCTATTTTTATCATATCACTTATCTAGACAAGTTAGCATTAATACTACGGTCGGTAAACGGTTGATTATTGGCCGTAAACGGTATATGTCCAGTATTTCGCCTGTTAAATCTGACATAGCTGATGGCTGCATTTCATTTTTCTTTTCTACTTGTCTAGATGTGCTTGTCTATATCTATAGACATACCTATACTTCATTACAACATTCACCGCTACGTTAAGGAGTCACCATGAAAAGCGCGGTCTTCTATGGAAAGCACGATCTCAGGGTCGAGGATTCGGCAAAACCGACCGTGGGCAAGCGTGACGTTCTGATCAACGTCAAAGCTTGCGGCGTCTGCGGTACCGACGTTCATATCTATGAAGGCGACAAGGGTGCAGCCGACGTTACCCCGCCCACGATCCTTGGTCATGAGTTTGCGGGCGTTGTCGAGGCCGTGGGCAGCGACGTCGCTGGCTTTAAACCAGGCGATCGCGTGTGCATCGACCCAAACCATCCCTGCGGCTGCTGCGAACCCTGCCGCGACGGAATCAACCACTACTGCGAGCATATGACCGGTTACGGCACCACTGTTAACGGCGGCTTTGCCGAGTACTGCTCCGTCGATATGCAGCAAGTCTACAAGTTGGGCGATCACACCAGCTTTGAGCAGGGTGCTATGACCGAACCCGTCGCCTGCTGCCTGCACGGCATCGATATGTGCAACATCAAGCCCGGCAGCACAGTTGTCGTTATCGGCGGTGGCATGATCGGTCTGCTCATGATGCAGCTTGCTAAAAACGCCGGCGCCACCAAGGTTGTCTTGCTCGAGCCTGTCGAAGGCAAGCGCGAGGTTGCGCTCAAACTCGGCGCCGACCTGGCAATTGATTCCATCCACGAGGACGTCCCGGCCCGCCTGAAGCAGGAGGGCGTCGGCAACGTCGACGTTGTAATCGAATGCGTCGGCAAGCCCGTCACCATCGAGCAGGCCATCCAGATCGCCGGCCACAAGGCTACGGTCATGATGTTCGGCCTCACCAAGCCCGATGAGACAATCACCGTCAAGCCCTTCGAGGTCTTCCAGAAGGAGCTTGTGCTTACCTCGTCCTACATCAACCCTTATACGCAGCGTCGCGCGCTCGAGCTCATCGACTCTGGCAGGCTCGACGTATCCTCGATGGTCGCCAAGGTGGCTTCCCTCGACGAACTCGGCGCCATCCTGTCAGACCCGGCCCTGCGTGCCATGGGTAAATATATAATCGACCCCAGCAAATAAATCGATTGACACCTGCGCGGACGGCCTTCATCCGTCGTTCACGCACCCAGCTCTAGGAGACCGTCATGGCGCGAGCCATCTTCCAAACTATTTATGACAACGTGAAGCAGTCGATTGACGACGGCACATACGCCTATCAGAGTTATCTGCCTTCGGAGACTGAGCTCACGCAGCTGTTTGACTGTTCGCGCATGACGGTCCGTCGCGCCATCTCGATGCTTGCGGCAGATGGTTACGTGCTCCCCCAGCAAGGCAAAGGCATGCGCGTCATTCGCAACATCAGTGACGAGACGAGTCGTGGCGGCGGCGGACTCGAGACCTTCAAGGAAATCGCAGCCAGCCGAGGCTTTGAGCTCAAAACGGTTACCACTGTCTTTGAGCTCCTCGTCTGTAGCAAGGCACTCTCCAGGATTACCGGGTTTCCCGAAGGCTGTGAGCTCACACGTGCCAAACGCATCCGTTATGCAAATGGACATGCCGTGTGCTCCGACGACTCCTATTACCTAAGCTCACAGGTACCGGGACTGACACCCGAGATTGTCAACGACTCGATCTATCGTTACCTCGAAGAAGACCTTGGCATTAAGATTGCCACGGGCAAACGCGATGTAACGATTGAGCATCCCACGCCCGAAGATGCGCGCGTGCTCGATCTCGACGACTTTAACGCACTCGCCGTTGTACGCGGGCAGACCTACAACGCCGACGGTATCCTTATGGAATACACCGAGACAAAGCAGGTTCCCAGCTTCTTTTTACTCCACGAAACGGTCACCCGCCGCAATAACGGCAGCGAGACCCATCAGAGCAGCATGGGCTAACCATCTATTAGTTGCGGTGGAATAGTTCCTAGGATGGCCAGCTTAAGGGCAAAACAGGAACTATTCCACCGCAACTTTTTTGGCCGGCGGGGCAGCACCTGTCCCACCGGCCATCATGTACGCCCTTTTAGCTAGTCCGCGAGCTTTTCCACCTGGTCGAGCATCTTGTCAAGCTTGGCCTTTGCCTCGGCCTTGACCTTCTCAGCTTCTTCGTGGGCCTTCGCCTTCTGGGCAGCCTTTTCCTCGGCCTCGGGATCGACAACGACCAGATTGGACGCGTCATGCTCAACCAACTTGAGCGCATGCTCGGGGCACACCTTGACGCAGGCACCGCAGCCCAAGCAATACGTGGACTCCAGCGCAAAGCGACCGCTTCCCACCAAATCGCAGGCAAACGTGGGGCACACGTTGACGCACTCGCCGCACGACGTGCACTTGTCAAAATCGCATTCCGGCGTGCTCACCTGCATGTTCTGGGCAAGCTCGGGGTGGTTCTGCAGTGTCGAGAGCACCAGCTGCCGCCCATGCGTGAGCGAACGGCGGCGCTTGGTCGTCGTGGTGCCGCACATGGTGTTGAGCGTGCGCTCCAGCTGGGTAATCTGATGGCGATGGGCTTTGAGCTTTTGCGTCACCGAGGCCAGTGCCGCCGTCGCCGGATTGAGCTTGGTCACCGTCAGGCCCGTGGTGCGGGCGATCTTTTCCATGTACTCCTTGCGCTCGTACTCGCGGCGCTTATGGCATTTGAGGCTCTTGGGGTCGACCTCCAGGCCCATACCCGTGCCGGACCACTCCTCGGCCTTCGCAATCGCCTCGCCCAGAATGTCCTCACCGCCGGTGTTGCGGCATTTATCGCACACGCCCAACGGCAGGTACACACTCACGTTGGGATAGTCCGCCAGTACCGAGAACCAGGTCTCTGCCGTAATATCGCCCACGCAGGCAACGACGACCTCGTTTTCACGCGGCATGCGTTTGAGGACACGCGTGCACGTGACGTAGGCGGTCTCGTGGCTCGTAGCAGCAGAGACGATATCGTCATACAGGTTTTTAGGCGCCAGGCGCGGCGAGATGATCGCCTCGGTCGGACAGGCAGCGGCGCACAGGCCGCACTTGCGACAGGAGTCGAGGATCTCGATGGCGTCTTCCTCGACCTCGATAGCGTTGACCGGGCACACGTCCATGCACGCGGTGCAGCCGCTCTTTTCGTTTTTGCAGGTCAGGCACGGAATGGTGTTGCCGCGCGGGCGCTCCTTGTAGTCGGCAGGGTTCCACTGCGGCGCCGACGGATCGAGTGCATCGGTCACGCCGCCAAGCGGGTTTTTAAGAAAGTCGAAACCCTTGCTGATCTCGATAATGTCATCAAACAGATCGTGTTCCTGCGCCATGCGCGGCCCCTCCCTGAGCAGTGCAAACAAGCAAGAGATAATGATACGCTATCGGCCCACGCCTCGGGCAAATTACACGCGGCGCACCTTTGCGGCAAATAGCCTATGGCCTATCGCCGCCTCGATTGCACAAGGTCAATCAAGTGCCAAGCTATGCCTCGCACATGAGCTGCACGAGTTTTTGTTTGGTCACCTTGGCCTGCTCGTTGGCCATATTGCGCTCGTTTCTAAAGACCGCATTTGCAACACCCTGCAAATCGGCATCGGAAATCTCGCTGCACGGACCGTCCATCGAAGCCGCCGTGGGGCATACGCACAACGGCAACTCGGCATAAAACGCAACGGCCTTGGCGATATCGAGCATCTTGCCGCCGCCAATACCCACCACCATGTCGCAATACTCGGCCTGGGCTTCCTTAGCCATTTCGACAACGGCCTCTTCCGTACACGGACCGTCATAAATCTTAAAGAACGGCTCGCTTAGATCTTCATCCAGAAATCCATCGACGATCTGCCTGCACAGCCGATCCTCGGTGCCCTGGTCAAACAAGACATAGGCAGCGCAGCCCAACCATGACAAATACCTGCCCTGACGCGAGAGCTCACCCGGCCCCTGAACATATCGTCCGGGACCGCCATAAACCATGGGAAGCGCCATACGAGAATCCGCCCTTCATCAAACAACGATTGGTGCAAAGTAACCTTGCCCCTTTGCACCATAGCAAAAAGGGGCAAAGCCGTCTGCCGGCTTTGCCCCTTCCTTAGCTTGATTTACTCATCCATGAGATAGTAGTGGCCCAGCGCGTCGGCACCCAGGATGGCGTTTGCGACCATCTCGGGCGTCACCTCAAACGGCATATTGCACATGGTGTCCTCGGGCGCGCAAGCGGCCTCGGCAACAATCATGGCCTGCTCGCGCGTAAGCTCGGCAACGCCAAGTTCCTTCATCGTGACCGGCAGGCCCAGCTCAATGCAGAAGCCCAAGACTTCCTCGAGCTTCTCGGTCGGGGCATCCTCGAGTACCAGCTGGACGATAGTGCCAAAGGCGACCTTCTCGCCGTGATACATGCCGTGGCACTCGGGCAGCATCGTCAGGCCATTGTGGATGGCATGAGCAGCAGCAAGGCCCGAGCTCTCAAAGCCAATGCCCGAAAGCAGCGTGTTGGCCTCAATGATGTGCTCGACGGCAGGCGTGAGCGCACCCTTCTCCAGCGCAACCTTGGCCTTGACACCGTCAGCCATAAGCGTCTCGTAGCAGAGCTTGGCGAGCGCCAGACCAGCCATGCCGCCCTTGCCGCCAGCGCAGGTGCCGCCGTCGGCATCGTGCGTTGCCTGGGCCTCGAAATAGGTTGCGAGCGCATCGCCCATACCGGAAACCGTCAGGCGCACCGGGCTCGCCGCGATAACCGTCGTATCCATAAGGACGATATTGGGGTTTGCCTTAAGGAACAGGTACTTATCGAACTGGCCGTCATCGGTATAGAGCACCGAAAGTGCCGAGCACGGTGCATCGGTCGAGGCAATGGTGGGGCAAATGATAACCGGGGACTCCAGGTAATAGGCGACGGCCTTCGCGGTGTCGAGGATCTTGCCGCCACCGACGCCGACGATGATGTCGCAACCGTTGTCGCGAGCGAGCGCAACCAGGCGATCGACCTCGCCCTTGGAGCACTCGCCGTTAAAGTCCTCAAACAGCAGCTCGGCCTTGGCCTCGGCAAAGCCGCCCTCGATCTTGGCACCGACGCGCTTCTTGCCCGAAGGCGTCACGATGACGAGGGCCTTAGCGCCAAGCGGCTCGACATAGGAGCCGAGCTTGGCGAGCTCGTCCGGACCCTGGATGTACTTGCTGGGGCTATTGAAAATTGCAGCCATAACTATCCCATTCTCTAAAAGAAAAAAGAAAGGGGCTCCGTACAGATACGTGCGGAGCCCCTCGTTACGATAACAAGAGTCGATTAGAAATCGATGTCGGTGTCGTAGTAGCAGGCCTTGAGGATCTTCTCGAAGTCAGCAGCCTTGGTCTCACGCGGGTTCTCGGGCGTGCAGGCGTCCTGCTCGGCGTTCGCGGCGATCTCGGGCAGCTTGGCGAGGAACTCCTCCTCGGAAACCATCTGCGGGTTCTCGGCGTCGACCTTCACGCCACCATTCGCGTAATCCTTGATGGACTGCGGAATGTTGAGCTGGTCGTTGAGGTCGCGAATCTTCTGGACGAGTGCGGCGATGAGCTCCTCGTTGGTCTCGCCGGGAAGGTGCAGGATCTCCTTGGCCACGTAAGCGTAACGCTCGGCAGCACGCGGGTCCTTGGAGTTCCACTGGATGACCTTGCCCAGGTACATGGCGTTAGCAGCACCGTGGATGATGTGGCCGTTCTCGAAGGCAGCACCGGTCTTGTGAGCCATGGAGTGAACGATGCCGAGCAGGCCCGAGGAGAAGGCGATACCGGCGATGCACTGAGCCTCGTGCATATGCTGACGGGCCTCATGGTCGCCAGCATAGGACTTGGGCAGCCACTCGACGATCTCGCGGATGCCGTGCAGAGCGTTGGCGTCGGTGAACATAGAGGCGCAGGTGGAAACGTAGGCCTCCATGCAGTGGGTCAGAGCATCCATGCCGGTGTGAGCGCACAGCTTGGCGGGCATGGTGTAGGTGAGCTCGGGGTCGACGATGGCGACATCAGGGGTGATGTTGAAGTCGGCCAGCGGGTACTTGATGCCCTTGGCGTAGTCGGTAATGACGGAGAACGCGGTGACCTCGGTAGCGGTGCCGGAGGTAGAGGAGATGGCGCAGAAATGAGCCTTCTGACGCAGCTCAGGGAAGCTGAACGGCTGGATGATGTTGTCGAAGGACTCCTCGGGATACTCGTAGAAGACCCACATGGCCTTAGCGGCATCGATGGGCGAGCCGCCACCGATGGCGATAATCCAGTCGGGCTCGAACTCGCGCATGGCCTCGGCGCCCTTCATGACCGTCTCGATGGACGGGTCGGACTCGACGCCCTCGAACAACTTGACCTCGAAACCGCCTTCCTTAAGGTCGTTCTCGACGTCCTGCAGGAACCCGCCGCGGCGC
>USJB01000007.1 GCA_900554905.1 uncultured Collinsella sp.
CGTCTGGGCGAGGTCCAGGTCGAGGGCATTCGCGCTCGCTTGGCGCAGACGCCGGCAGAGGCGCTCGAGATTACCCAAGCGGGGGATGTTGCCGTCGTGGTGGACCCTCAGGCCAAGATGCTCGATGAGCTTAAACCCGCGGCTGTGGTCGACGCGATTCTGGCCAAGCGCAACCTGGGCACCACGCGCGACATGGCGCCTACCGTCATCGCCGTGGGGCCGGGCTTTACCGCGCCGGTCGATTGCGACGCCGTGGTCGAGACCATGCGCGGGCATTTTTTGGGCCGTGTCATTACCCAGGGCTCGCCCCAGCCCAACACGGGCGTGCCGGGCGTGATCGCCGGCTATGGCAAGGAGCGCGTTATCCACAGCCCCGCCGCCGGCGTGTTTCGGTCCGACCGCGCAATCGGCGACATCGTGAGCGCCGGAGACGTGATTGGCTACGCGGACGATACGCCCATGTGCACGCAGATCGATGGCTGTCTGCGCGGGCTTTTGGCGAACGGCGTGCGGGTGACTGAGGGCTTTAAATGCGCCGATGTCGATCCGCGCGGCGATGCCAGCTATATCAACTACATTTCGGACAAGGCGACGTCGGTCGGCGGCGGCGTGCTCGAGGCACTCGCTATGCTCACCGATATCTTTAGAGGATAGAAGGCGGCAATGGAAAAGCTCGATGTTGTGAATGCGGCGCTTGCCGCCCTGCGTGCTGGCGAGACGTGCGAGCTCGTGGTCGTGGCCGGCACGGCGGGGTCGTCGCCGCGCGGCGTGGGCGCCTGGATGGCCGTCTTTGCCGACGGCAGCCAGGCGGGCACTATCGGCGGCGGCAAGATTGAGCTCTTTGCGCTGGATGAGGCGCGCGAACTCCTGAGCGCGGGACAGTCGCGTCTGGTCCGCTACACCATGGGCGGCGAGAACTCCGATACCGGCATGATCTGCGGCGGAGCCATTTGCCTGTGCTATCTGCATCTGGATGCGACCCAGGCACCGTTGTTCCAGGAAATTGCCGACGTCTTGGTCTATCGGCGCATCGGCGACTTCGTCATCGACTTTGAGCCGTTTATCGCGAGCGCGCTCGAGGGCGATGTGGCCGAGTACCATGGCGAGGCATCGCGCCATACCATTGCGGGCTGCCCCGGGCTTTCACTGGTGGAGGAGGGGAGTAACGTCACCTACACCAACGCTGCCTCTGAGATTCCCGCGGCGCACATCGAGACGCTCTGCCCCGAGGGCCTGACCTACATCTTTGGCTGCGGACACGTGGGCGCCGCGACGGCGCGCGTGCTCACGGTGGCGGGCTTTGCCGTCGTGGCCTGCGATGACCGCCCCGGCACGTTGACGCCCGAATGGGTGCCCGGTGTCTACGATCGTCGCCTGGTCGATTACAAGAACCTGAGCGAGCTGTGTCCCATCGGTCCGCGCGACTTGGTGGTCGTCGCCACGGCGGGTCACAAGTCCGATATCGACGTGGTGATTCAGGCCATGCGTGCCAAGCCTGCCTACCTGGGCTGTCTGGGTTCGCGCCGCAAGACGGCCTTTGTGCGCGCCCGCCTGGAGCAGGAAGGCTTTACGCAGGACCAGATCGACGAGCTGCACCTTCCGATCGGCGTTGCCATCGAGGCCGAGGACCCCGAGGAGATCGCCATCTCCATCGCCGCCGAGATGATCCACCTGCGCCGCACCAAACTCGTCCCCCGCAAGCGCTAATCGCATCCCCACCAATTAAGTTGCGGTGAAATACGGATTGTTTAAGCCTGCTAGGCCGCCCAACAGTCCCTATTTCACCGCAACTGCTTTTTGGGACCCATTTGTGCGGGGGAGTTGTGGAGTTGTGCAGGCAGACGAGGTTTTTCTGGAAATACGCTCCCGATGCGCGTATAGTACCGATTGTTTTGTCGGCTCCTGCTGCGTCGAGTCCAAACCGCAAAATGCCATGAGCGGCGCGGATGCAGCCAGGAGGCACGAGGACAACCCATCGTGGCCACGCCCCGTGCTTAAAACCCCAAGAAGGAGTGAACAATGGCAGAAGAGAAGTATGTGCCGCGTCTGAAGACCAAGTACAACAACGAGGTCAAGCAGCAGCTTCAGGACAAGTTCCAGTACGAGAACGTCATGATGATCCCCAAGTTTGAGAAGATCGTCGTGAACATGGGTGTCGGCGAGGCCGCTACCGATTCCAAGGCCATCGACGGTGCCGTGCGCGACCTGCGCGCCATCACCGGACAGCAGCCGATGATCACCCGTGCCCGTAAGTCCATCGCTACCTTCCGCCTGCGCGCTGGTATGCCGATCGGCTGCAAGGTTACCCTGCGTGGCGACCGTATGTGGGAGTTCTTCGATCGTCTGACCTCCGTCGCGATCCCCCGTATCCGCGACTTCCGCGGCATTTCCGCCAAGAGCTTCGACGGCCGTGGTAACTTCTCCATGGGCGTCACCGAGCAGCTCATCTTCCCCGAGATCGACTTCGATTCCGTCGATCACCAGCGTGGTATGGACATCACTTTCGTGACCACCGCCAACACCGATGAGGAGGCCAAGGCCCTTCTGGACGCCTTCGGTTTCCCGTTCAAGAAATAGGTTCACCTGCCCTATAAGCGCCGTTCCCACAAGGGGGCGGCGCTTGGGGCGAACAATACTCTATGTGAGGAGGATATAAGTGGCTAAGACATCGATGATCGTCAAGTGCAATCGCAAGCAGAAGTTCTCTACTCGTGAGTACACGCGCTGCCAGCGCTGCGGCCGTCCGCACTCTGTGTACCGCAAGTTCGGCCTGTGCCGTGTCTGCTTCCGCGAGCTTGCACTCAAGGGCGAGCTTCCCGGCGTTAAGAAGGCCAGCTGGTAAGTCACTACCAGCGTTTCAAGCATCAGTTTGGAACAGGGAAAACGCGCTAAAAAGGCTTTGCCGTTAAGGGCGGCGAAGAACCAAGAGCACGTGTTCATCAAGAACGAAGGAGAATCTGTATGAACCTTACAGACCCGATCGCAGATATGCTTACGCGCATCCGTAACGCTAACTCTGTGAACAAGGCCACGGTCTCCATGCCGAGCAGCAAGAAGCTCGTCGAGATCGCTCGTGTTCTGCACGAGGAGGGCTACATCGAGGGCTACGATGTCGAGGACACCGTTCCCCAGAAGACTCTGCACATCACGCTTAAGTATGGTCCCAAGAAGGCTAAGGTCATCAACGGCATCCGCCGCATTTCCAAGCCGGGCCTGCGTAAGTACACCGGCGTTGCCGACATGCCCCGCGTCCGCGGTGGCCTTGGTACCGCCATTATTTCCACCAGCCATGGCGTCATGACCGACCGCGATGCTCGCAAGCACAACGTCGGCGGCGAGATCATCGCTTACGTCTGGTAATTCGCTCGGTAGGTAGAAGGAAAGGAGATCACCGTGTCTCGTATCGGTAATAAGCCTGTCCAGATTCCCGCCGGAGTCGAAGTGGCAGTCAACGGCAACAACGTTGTCGTCAAGGGCCCCAAGGGCCAGCTCGAGCTCGATGTCTTTGAGAAGCTCGCTATCAACGTCGAGGACAACGTCCTCACCGTTTCCCGTCCCGACGACGAGCGTGAGACCCGTGCCCGCCACGGCCTCACCCGCGCCCTCATCCACAACATGGTTGTTGGCGTTTCCGAGGGCTTCGAGAAGAAGCTCGAGCTCGCCGGCGTCGGTTACCGCGTGCAGCAGAAGGGCAAGAACCTCGAGTTCTCCCTGGGCTTCTCGCACCCCGTGATCGTCGAGGCTCCCGAGGGCATCACCTTCGAGGTTCCCGACAACACCCACGTGAACGTCAAGGGTATTAACAAGCAGCAGGTCGGTCAGATCGCCGCTGAGATCCGCGGCCATCGTCCTCCCGAGCCTTACAAGGGCAAGGGTATCCACTACGTTGGCGAGCACATCCGCCGCAAGCTGGGTAAGGCCGCCAAGTAGTCGTAACCGACTCACTCGCATAAGACCAGCACCCCGTCAGGTGCTGGCAAGATCAACCTTTTTAGGAGTTTACGTATGAACAAGCATAAGGCGAAGCTGGAAGGCCTCAAGCGTCGTCAGCGTCGTGTTCGCGGCAAGGTCTCGGGTACCTCCGAGCGTCCGCGTCTTCGCGTGACCCGTACTAACGCCAACATCTATGCCCAGATCATCGACGACAGCAAGGGCTCCAGCCTGACGCTCGTCTCTGCCTCGACCCTCGAGGCCGAGTTCAAGGGCACCCACACCTCGAACAAGGAGGCTGCGGAGAAGGTCGGTCAGCTCGTTGGCAAGCGCGCCATCGAGGCCGGCATCACCAAGGTCGCCTTCGATCGCGGTGGCCGTATCTACCATGGCCGCGTCAAGGCCCTCGCCGACGGTGCTCGTGCCGCCGGTCTCGAGTTCTAGGAGGTATGTAGCACATGGCTCGTAATCAGAAGCAGCAGCGCGAGGCCTCCGAGTTCGAGGAGCGCGTCGTTTACATCAACCGCGTGTCGAAGACCGTCAAGGGTGGTCGTCGCATGAGCCTCGTCGCTCTCGTCGTCGTTGGCGACGGCAAGGGCAACGTCGGCGTTGGCATGGGCAAGTCCGCTGAGGTGCCCATGGCCATCTCCAAGGCATCTCTCGATGCCAAGAAGAACATGTTCCACGTGCCGGTGACCGAGCAGGGCACCATCCCGCACGAGGTTCTCGGCCACTTTGGTGCCGGCCGCATCATCATCAAGCCCGCTGTCGAGGGTACCGGCGTTATCGCCGGCGGCGCTGTGCGTCCCCTCTTTGAGCTTGCTGGCATCAAGAACGTCCTGTCCAAGTCCCTCGGTACCGACAACGGCCTCAACATCATCAAGGCTGCCGTCGAGGGCCTCAAGGAGCTCTCCAGCCCTGAGGACGTCGCGGCTCGCCGTGGCCTGACGGTCTCCGAGATGTTCGTCGGTAAGGAGAACTAAGCATGGCTGACACCATCAAGATCAAGCAGGTCCGCAGCACCAACGGTTGCAAGCAGGACCAGGTCCGTACTGTCCGTGCCCTCGGTCTCCACAGGATCCGCGAGGTTCGCGAGATTGCTGACAACGAGTCCGTCCGCGGCATGATCTTCAAGGTCAAGCACCTTGTCGAGATTGTAGAGGAGTAGCAAATGCAGCTTCACGATCTTACTCCCGCGCCCGGTTCCACCAAGAACCGCAAGCGCGTCGGCCGTGGCAATTCTTCGGGTCACGGCACCACTTCTGGCCGCGGTCAGAAGGGCCAGGGTTCCCGCTCTGGTGGCACCAAGGGTGCCGGCTTCGAGGGTGGCCAGACTCCGCTGGCTATGCGCCTGCCCAAGCTTCCGGGCTTCCGCAACCCCCGTCGTATCGAGTACACCGCCGTTAACGTTGAGCGTCTCGAGCGTAAGTTCGAGGACGGCGCTGTGATCGACGGTGCCGCTCTTAAGGCCGCTCGCATCACCAAGAGCGAGTTCGAGCCCGTCAAGGTGCTCGGCAATGGTGAGCTCACCAAGAAGTTCACGGTCAAGGTCGACAAGGTCAGCGCTTCTGCGCAGGCCAAGATCGAGGCCGCCGGCGGAAAGGTCGAGCTGCCGTGCTAAATGGTCTTAAGAATGCTTTCCGCATCAAAGAATTGCGCGAAAAGATTCTTTTTACCATAGCTATGCTCGTCGTGTACCGCATTGGTGCGCACGTTCCTGTGCCCGGCATTCCCTTCCAGGGGATGCTGGGCCTTTTCTCGACCGATAACAATTCGGTCGCCGCAGGTGCTATGGCCCTCCTGAATCTTTTCTCTGGCGGTGCGTTGAGCTATGTTTCGGTGTTTTCGCTGGGCATCATGCCTTACATCACCAGCTCGATCATCCTCCAGATGCTCCAGGCCGTTGTGCCTTCCCTGCATGAGCTTGCCCGCGAGGGCGAGGTCGGTCAGACCAAGATTACGCAGTATTCGCGTTACCTCACCCTGGCTCTGGCAATCCTCAACTCCGTGGGTTACCTCTTCCTCTTTAAGAGCTTCGGCATCAGCTTTAATGGCGCCGGCGCTCCCGAGATCATCTTCGACCTCATGATCGTCGGTACGCTCACCGCGGGCGCTATGCTGATCATGTGGATTGGTGAGCTCATCACCCAGCGCGGTATCGGCAATGGCATGTCGCTGATCATCTTCGCGAACATCATGGCCGGTCTGCCGCAGGCTATCTTCTCCAGCACCGAGGGCAATGCCGGTGGCATCATCACCATGGTGATCATCTGCGCCATCATCCTGCTGGTTATCCCGCTGATTGTTTTCCTTGAGCGCGGCCAGCGCCGCATCCCGGTCTCCTACGCTAAGCGCGTCGTGGGCCGTCGCATGATGGGTGGCCAGACCACCTACCTGCCCATCAAGGTCAACACCGCGGGTGTCGTGCCGATCATCTTCGCTTCGGCGCTGCTGTACTTCCCGGCTCAGATTGCCGTGTTCTTCCCCGGCATCGGCTGGATTCAGGCAGTTGCCTCCGCGCTTTCGACCGGTTGGCTCAACTGGGTGCTTAACGTTGTCCTCATCGTGTTCTTCGCGTACTTCTACACCTCCATGGTGTTCAACCCCGATGACACGGCCGATAACCTTAAGAAGCAGGGCGGCTTTATTCCGGGCGTCCGTCCGGGTAGGGCTACCGCGGCCTACATCAAGAACGCGCTCAACAAGATCACGCTTCCCAGCGCTGTCTTTTTGGCGCTCATCGCCATCGTGCCTTCGATCATCTTCTCCTTCACGGGTAACCATCTGATCCAGGCATTTGGCGGCACGTCCATCCTCATCATGGTCGGCGTCGTGCTCGACACGGTCGATAAGCTCGAAGGCCAGATCAAGATGTATGATTACGATGGATTCTTTAAATAGGCTAGAGGAGGATTGCTCATGAACCTCGTATTGCTCGGAGCTCCGGGTGCCGGTAAGGGCACCGTCGCACAGGAGCTCGTCGCCGAGTTTGGCATCGCCCATATTTCCACGGGCGACCTGCTGCGTGCTGCTGTCAAGGGTGGCACCGAACTTGGTATTCAGGCTAAGAAGTACATGGACGCTGGCGAGCTCGTTCCCGACCAGCTCGTGATCGACCTTGTCAAGGAGCGCCTTGCCGCCGATGACGCCCAGCAGGGCTTCATCCTCGACGGCTTCCCGCGCAACACCGCCCAGGCTGTGACGCTCGATTCCGAGCTTTCCGCCATGGGTCGTGAGATCGACTGTGCTCTTCTGGTCGATGTGGCCCCCGAGGTCATTATCGATCGTCTGTCTTCGCGTCGCACCTGCCGCGCCTGCGGTTACACCGGCACCGCTGCCGATGCTACCTGCCCCAAGTGCGGTGGCGAGATGTATCAGCGCGACGACGACAAGCCCGAGACCATCAAGAACCGTCTCGACGTCTACGAGAAGTCCACGAGCCCGCTCGTCGACTACTATCGTGGCCAGGGTCTGCTCAAGTCGGTCAACGGTGACCAGGCTCGTGAGACCGTGTACGGGGATGTCAAAGAGGCTCTCGGTCTATGATCAAGATTAAGTCTGCAACGCAAATCGAGCAGATGAAGAAGGCAGGAGCGCTATCTAAGATGGCGCTCCGCCACGTTGGAGCCATGGTGCGTCCCGGCGTTTCCACCTTTGAGCTCGATCAGCTCGCGGAGCAGATTATCCGCATGCATGGTGGCACCCCGGCCTTTAAGGGTTACGGTGGGTTCCCGGGGACCATTTGCGCATCGATCAACGATGCCGTGGTCCACGGTATTCCCAACCCCGACATGATCCTGCGCGATGGCGATATCATCTCCATCGATACGGGAGCCGTTGTCGACGGTTGGGTCGGCGATAACGCTTGGACGTTTTTCGTCGGCACCCCCACGCCCGAAGCCAAGGCTTTGTGCGAGGTCACGCGTGATTGCCTTAAGGCTGCCATCGGGCAGGCTGTTCCCGGTAACCATATCGGGGACGTCGGTTATGCCGTTCAGTCCCTCGCCGAGTCTCACGGTTACGGCGTGCTTCGTGATTATGTGGGCCATGGCATTGGCCGCGTGATGCACGAGGACCCCAATGTTCCTAACTACGGAAAGAAGGGGAGGGGCGTTCGCCTCCAGGCCGGCATGGTCATTGCCATCGAGCCGATGGTTACGATGGGTTCCAACCATGTGAGCACGGGTTCCGACGGTTGGATCGTCACGACCAACGACCACCTGCCCGCCGCGCACTACGAGAACACCGTCGCCATCACCAATGACGGTCCGGTGATTCTCACCACGGATGCGCAAGGTGCTTGGTGTTCGCTCCAAGGCGGAGAAATGTAACAAGTTCCACTTAGTTGTGGAGCCATTACGAAGTTATTACGATGCGTGCATACGTGTTGTAGAATACTCAATCGCTGTCGTTTTCTAGAGAAAGATGATTGCTTGTGAAGAAGGAAGACGCAATTGAGCTCGAGGGTACGGTAAAGGAACCGTTGCCCAACGCCATGTTTAAGGTCGAGCTCGAGAACGGTCATTCGGTTCTGTGCAACATTTCTGGCAAGATCCGAATGAATTACATCCGTATTCTCCCCGGTGACAGGGTTGTCGTGGAGCTTTCCCCGTACGACCTGACCCGCGGCCGCATCACCTATCGCTACAAATAGCGGCACGCATACACGCACTCCATTTCCGGCTGCAGGCTTAGCTCAACCTACGGTCGGATTGTGTGTGAAGACCAGCCATAGTTTTAAACGCCTGCGGCTGGGCGAGTAGATAGTAGGGAAGTAGTTTGAGCGCTACCGAAAGGAAGAACGATGAAGGTACGTCCTTCGGTCAAGAAGATGTGCGATAAGTGCAAAATCATTAGGCGCCATGGCAAGGTCCTCGTCATTTGCGAGAACCCCCGTCATAAGCAGCGTCAGGGTTAAGAGAGGAGACTACGTTGGCCCGTATTAATGGTGTCGACCTCCCGCGTGAGAAGCGCGTTGAGATCGGTCTGACCTACATTTACGGCATCGGCCGCACCACTGCGACGAAGATTTGCGTCGAGTGCAACGTTAACGTGGATACGCGCGTTAAGGACCTCACCGAGGATGAGGTTAACGCCATCCGCGATTATATCGATAAGAACCAGATCATGGTTGAGGGCGACCTCCGCCGTGAGCGCAACCAGAACGTCAAGCGCCTTATGGACATCGGCTGCAACCGCGGCCTTCGTCACCGCAAGGGCCTCCCGGTCCGCGGCCAGCGCACCCACACTAACGCTCGTACCCGCAAGGGCCCGAAGCGTCAGATCGGTGCTAAGAAGAAGAAATAAGGAGCGCTAGATAGATGGCTACTGCTAAGAAGAACGTTCGCGCTGCCCGTCTGAAGCGCGCGGACCGTAAGAACATTTCCGTGGGCCAGGCTCACATTCGTTCTACGTTCAACAACACGATCGTTTCGATCACCGATCCCCAGGGCAACGTCATTTCCTGGAAGTCGGCTGGCCAGGTGGGCTTCAAGGGCTCCCGTAAGTCCACGCCGTTCGCTGCCCAGATGGCTGCCGAGGCTGCTGCCAAGCAGGCCATGGAGCACGGTATGAAGAAGGTTTCCGTCTTCGTCAAGGGCCCCGGCTCCGGTCGTGAGACCGCCATCCGCTCCCTCCAGGCTGCTGGCCTCGAGGTCTCGAGCATCCAGGACAAGACCCCCATTCCGCACAACGGCTGCCGCCCCAAGAAGCGTCGCCGCGTGTAACTGAAAGGATCGTATCAATATGGCAATCGACAGGACTCCTGTTCTTAAGCGCTGCCGTCAGCTCGGGATCGATCCCGCTGAGCTCGGTTACAGCAGCAAGAAGGAATCTATCCGTCAGCCCAAGCGCCGTCGCAAGGAATCTGAGTACGGCATGCAGCTGCGCGAGAAGCAGAAGGTCAAGTTCATCTATGGCGTTCTGGAGAAGCAGTTCCACGGCTACTTCAACAAGGCCCGTAAGATGAACGGCGTCACCGGTGAGAACCTCATGATCATCCTTGAGTCTCGCCTCGACAACGTCGTCTTCCGTCTTGGCTTCGCCCGCACCCGCAAAGAGGCTCGTCAGTCCGTCCGTCACGGTCACTTCACCGTGAACGGCAAGCGCGTGGACATCCCGTCCTACCGCGTCAAGGCCGGCGACGTCGTCGCTGTCGGCGAGAAGTTCCGTGACCTCCTCCCCATCAAGGAGGCCCTGATTTCCTCCGAGCGCTTTGAGGTCCCTGGCTGGCTCGAGGTCGATATCGAGAAGCTGTCTGGTAACGTGCTCGCTCTGCCGACGCGTGAGCAGATCAGCGGTGATATCAACGAGCAGCTCATCGTCGAGCTCTACTCTAAGTAGTCCATCCGGGCTGCTGAGGCTGGAGGTAATACATGTCAGAATTCATTAGGCCTCAGGTTCAGGTCGAAGAGATCAACGAGACGTCTGCTCGTGTCTCCGTCGAGCCGCTCGAGCGTGGTTACGGCGATACGCTGGGTAACTCCCTTCGTCGCGTTCTTCTGTCCTCGCTCGAGGGTGCCGCCGTCGAGGCTATTCAGATCGATGGTGCGCAGCACGAGTTCATGACCATCCCTAACATGGTCGAGGATGTCACCGACATCGTCCTGAATGTCAAGGGTCTTGTCTTCAGGGCTCTCGGCACGACCGACGAGGCGACCGCAACCATCTCGGTTGACGGCCCCTGCGAGGTCACCGGTGCGGACTTCTTTATTCCGTCCGAGTTTGAGCTGGTCAACCCCGAGCAGCACATTGCTACGCTCACCGAGGGTGGCCATCTCACCATGAGCATGCGCATCGGCTATGGCCGCGGCTATGTTTCTGGCGAGGCTAACAAGCGTGACAACGATCCCATCGGTGTGATCCACGTCGACTCGCTGTACTCGCCGGTTTCCCGTTGCGCCAAGCTCGTTGAGGCTTGCCGTGTCGGCCAGCATACCGACTACGACCGCCTTGTCCTCGAGATCGAGACCAACGGTTCCATCGCCCCGCGCGACGCCGTGGTCCAGGCTGCCAATATCATCAACCAGCATATGGCTGCCTTTATGAACCTTGCCGAGACCCCCGAGGTCGAGGAGGAGGCTTCGATCTTCGCTCCCGAGGTCACCAACGACAACGCCGAGCTGGACAAGCAGATCGAGGATCTGGACCTTTCCGTCCGTTCCTACAACTGCCTTAAGCGCGCCAGCATTCACTCGGTCCGTCAGCTCGTTGAGTTCTCGGAGAATGATCTGCTCAACATCCGTAACTTCGGTGTTAAGTCGATCGAGGAAGTGAAGGACAAGCTTGAGTCCATGGGCCTGAGCCTGAAGGCTTAATGCTTCGCATATTTGAGGAGAAACTAGACCATGCGTCACAACGTTAAGAAGGGCCTGAAGCTCGGCACCGATGCGAGCCACACCAAGGCCATGAAGAAGAGCCTTGCTAAGGCCCTCTTCGAGAACGACCGCATCAAGACCACCGAGACCCGCGCTAAGGCGCTGCGTTCGGTCGTCGATCCGATCATCACCTGGGCCAAGAAGGGCGACCTGCACTCTCGTCGTCTGGCCATCGCCAAGCTCGGCGATAAGCAGCTCGTTGCCGAGATTTTCGACAAGGCTGCTCAGGGCATGTGGCAGGACCGCAACGGCGGTTATACCCGCATCATGAAGCTCGGCAACCGCAAGGGCGACAACGCTCCCATCGTTATCATGGAGCTCGTCACCGAGCCTTGCACGCCTAAGGCCAAGAAGGCTGCTCCGGCCCCCAAGAAGGCCGCTGCTCCCAAGAAGGTCGAGGCTGTCGAGGAGACCGCTGCCGAGGAGACCGCTGAGTAGACAATCCGTCTGCATAGGCTATATTCGAGGGGTACGTTCGCGTACCCCTCTTTTTTTGTCGCGATACCGTTACTTGTTTGTTGGGAGCGCCCATGACTGCGCCGTCTGATTTCAATTCGATTCCAGAGCTTGATGCTACGCTCGTATTCCGCGTTGCCTATGACGGCTCGTCGTATAGCGGATTTGCCGAGCAGCCGGGCCAGATGACCGTTGCGGGCGAGTTGCGCCGCGCTATCGAGACGCTGCTGCGCCGCCCAATCGATCTGACGTGTGCGGGGCGTACCGATGCCGGTGTGCATGCGTTAGCGCAGTATATTAGCGTGCCCGTAACGGACGCTGAGCTCGCTTGTACGCGCCGTAGGTGGCTGCGGGCCATGGATGCCCTGCTGCCCAAAGATATCGCCATAAACGAGGTCTACAAGGCCCGTAAAGGCTTTTCTGCACGTTTTGACGCGCGTTCCCGTACGTATACGTACCGTATTGCCGATCGAGATGCGCGCCCCGTGCTGTCCCGCGGTGCCGTGTGGTGGCATCGCTATCCCCTCGACGTCGATGCGATGGCGGCCGCCTGCCCTGCGCTTTTGGGCGAGCAGGACTTTAAAAGCTTTTGCAAGGTTGCCTCTGCCGTGGGCAAACCTACGCACCGCTGCGTAATGCGCGCCGAGTTTGGCCATGAGATTGCGTTTGGCGAGGACATCCTGACGTTTACCATCGAGGGCAATGCGTTTCTGCATTCGATGGTCCGTACGATCGTGGGCACGCTTGTCGAGATTGGCATGCATCGCCGCGAACCCGAGTGGATGCGCGAGGTCATCGACGCTTGCGACCGTACCGCTGCGGGCCCCACGGCTCCTGCCTGCGGCCTTACGTTTATGGGCGTGGATTACGATCCCGCCGAGCTTGTCGTGCTCGACTAGGGGAGGGCTCGACGCGTCGTGCGTCGACACCTGTCATCTGTGGGCTGCGCGTGTGCAACATCTGTTCTTGGCGTGCAATACAACCGGTGTCTCATTGCTTTTATTGCCGGGGTGTACCATGAACCACGATTTGATTCATTGCTGTCGAGAGGACGGATAACTTGGTTCGACGTGGCTCGCATCCGCGACTTTCGGTGATCCTTGTGGTAGAAGGTTCGCCCAGCTATGCGATGCGTGCGCTCGAGAGCATCCAGAACCAAGACCTCTACGATTTGCAGATTGTCGTTGTCTGCCGCGATGCTGCGCCCGGTGTGCGCCATTCGCTTCAAGTTGCTGCCGACAGGGACATTCATATTGATTTGATTGACGTCGAGGACGCGAAGCGCGGTGCTTGTCTTCGTGCCGGTTTTGATACCTCGCGCGGCTCTCAAATCATCGCCATGAACGCCGATGAGTGGTTTGCTCCGCAGGCCCTTTCCAAGATGGTCGATATCGCGTGCGATACTGCGGCAGACATTGTGCTCCCCTCGGTGTCGCTCGATCGATACGATGCGCATCGCGAGCGTCATTCGCGCGTCTTGGATGCTGCCTCTATTGCCATAGAAGACGAGTCTTCTATGGTGACTGGGCTGCCCCAGTTGATTTTGGGCGGCCTAGTCGCTCAGACCTCTGGCGTGATGTATAGCCGTCCGCTGTTTGAGGCATGCCTGTCGCGCGGCAAGGCGTACCGTACGGTTGAGTTTATGGCTTATGCGCTCTCGCAGGCACGATTCGTGTCCGGCTGCGGCGACGCTTGTTTCCACGCGGCGGCACCTAAGCTTATAGATGCCTTTGATCCCACCATGTATGCCAGGATATCCGATGACACTCGAGCGCTCGACAAGCTTGCGGACTCTCTCTCGGAAGCAGACAGCGGTGGTCGGCTCAAGCTGGCAAGCCAAAAGTTCTACTTTGCCGGACTGGTCGCCTGCATCGAGAATTTGTGTCTGAGCCCGCATGGGGTGTCGTCAATCGAGCGTTCCGCCCGCATGCGTGATATGCTCGATGCGCCTCGAACCCGTCAGATGGTCGCTGCGCTCAAGGATAACCATCGGGGGCTCGGTCTGTTGTTTGGGCCGATCGCCAGCGCCAAGCCCGCGCGCTGCGTGATGTGTACGCATCTGGCAGCTTTTCTTAACCGGACGGGCACAAAAACCGCCTAAACGGCTCATTTCGAAACAAACTTGCATAGAATTGTTTCGAAATGCGTTCTTATACACAAAAGCCTTCAAATAGCGTTAAACTATTCAATCACTGATTGATTGTCTCCGCCATCTTTTGGAGAGAGGGTTTGTATGGCTAAAAAACGCAATGGGCGCCAGGATGCCATTAGAGATATTGTGCGCAATAAGGACGTCCGCACGCAGCGCGTGCTGGTCGATGAGCTCCGCGCTATGGGCTTTGATTGCACGCAGGCGACTGTCTCTCGCGATATTGCCGATATGGGGCTGCGTAAGCTCCCTGAGGGCATCTATGTTCTGGCAGAGGACCTGCACCTGCAGCGTATGGTTTCCGAGCTCGTTACGGGCGTTCTGCGTACCGATAATCTGGTTATGATCAAGGCTCAGCCTGGCACGGCTTCCGGCATCGCCGCCGCCGTTGATGCGGCAGAGTTGCCCGATGTGCTTGGCTCGCTTGCCGGCAACGATACGATTTTGGTCATTGCCCAGACGGCCGAGGACGGCGAGCGTCTTGAGGCGCTGATCAATAAGCTGAGCAATTCTCGCAAGTAGGCGTGCGGGTCGTGCGCTCGGCACTGTGTGCGTGACATGGTGGCTTGTAAGGGGGTATCGACGTTGGTCGGTACCCCCTATATTGTTTGCCGGTATAAAGACCGTCCACCAGGTCGCTTTAAACTAAAAGGCCCCCGAGCACTTTAATAAGCTGCTCGGGGGCCTTGTTGCTAATGGCCGGATGAATTTCTAGCCAACAGTATCGTCAGGCGTGGGCGAGGGGTCGGGAGTGGGCGTAGGCGTGGGCGTGGGCGTGCCGCCATCGCCGCCGGTCGAACCACCAGTGGAGCCGCCCGTCGAGCCACCGGTCGTACCGGTGCCGCCGG